>JAWABT010000023.1:0-10433 GCA_038884515.1 Candidatus Woesearchaeota archaeon
TTTGCCGTCTATATTTGTGTATTTTGAAACAAGAAATAAAATATGAGATGCTCTTGCTACATTTTGAGTTCCTTTTTTGCTAAGTTCATTTATCATTTCCTGACCTTTTCTTATAAGTGTTCCATCGTAAATATTTCTTTCCATTCTTTGAAAGTTTGAAATAAATTTTGGTGTGTTAGTTATCCCTTTTTCGAGTAAATCAAAATATTGTAGATCTTGCATTACAAATTTTGATTTTATAATATCTTTATACCATCCAACATCATTTGAAATGATTGAATTATCGTACAAAGCATAGTTTAAAAAATCTTGTTTTACATCTTTGATTTTTACTGTTCCTTTCATTTTTCAACTACCATATGATGCGATAACTTTTTCATCAAGAATCGAGCAAGAAAAACTTCTTGTCAAGGAATACGGTCTACGCAATAAAACAGAGATATGGAAGCTTGCGTCTAAACTGAAAAATTTTGCTGATCAAGCCAAAAAACTTGTTGCACACAGGCGAGAGGCGCAAGCAGGAAAAGAAAAAGTACAATTGCTCAGCAGACTCAATAGACTTGGTTTACTGAACAAAGAGGCTGTCCTTGAAGACGTGCTCGGCCTCACAATAAAGGACATGCTCGAACTCAGATTGCAGACTCAAGTCTGCCGAAAAGGCCTTGCAAAAACAATGAAACAAGCAAGGCAGTTCATTACACACGGTCATATTTTAGTTAACGGAAAAAAAGTCACATCGCCATCATACCTTATTAAAAGTGATGAAGCACCAACAATAAGCTTTGCCACAACATCTGCACTATCAAATGCAGAACATCCAGAGAGACGAACTGAAAAAACAAAAGTTGTTGAATCCTCTGTTGAAAAAACAAATAAAGAAAAATCAGAAGCATCACATAAAGCTAAAAAGCCAACAAAGGGCAAAGAAAAGACAGCAATTAAACAGGAACAAATAGGGAAAACTGAAAAAACACCAGCCAAGCAAGAGGAATAAAGATGAGACGTCCGCAATCGCAGCAGCAAGGGGGAACCAGGTGGGGAGTAGCCCATATCTTTGCTAGTTATAACGATACAATAATTCACATAACAGATATCACAGGCACAGAAACAATAGCTATTGCCTCTGGTGGAATGATGGTCAAAGCAGACAGGCTGGAGAACTCTCCGACAGCTGCAATGATGGCTGCAAAAAGAGCAGCAGAGATAGCTTTAGAAAAAGGCATTACAGGCATACACGTCAAGGTAAGAGCTCCGGGAGGACATAACGGCCCGCACAATCCAGGACCAGGAGCACAGGCTGCTGTCAGAGCACTCTCAAGAATGGGACTGAGGGTGGGCATAATTGATGATGTAACGCCAATGCCGCACGGCGGCTGCAGAAAGAAAGGCGGAAAAAGAGGAAGGAGGGTATAAAATGGTTGAACTCCAAGTGCTTGACAAGGATAAAAAATCAGGACGCGTCAGCTTTCTGCTAAAGGGAACAAACCCTGCTTTTGCCAACGCAATGAGAAGGGCTATGCTTGAAAGCGTACCAACAATGGCAGTAGAAGATGTTGAGTTTAGAAAAAACAGCTCAATACTCTATGATGAAATAATCGCGCACAGACTTGGGCTGGTTCCTCTTAAAACAGACCTTAAGTCCTATGTGTTACCAAGCAAATGCAAATGTGAAGGCAAAGGGTGCAATAGGTGCTCACTAAAACTTACTCTCAAAGCAAAGGGACCGGGTGTTGTTTATGCGTCAGAGATAAAATCAAAAGACCCTAAAGTAAAGCCAGTTTATCCAGAGATGCCAATAGCAAAGCTAGCGAAAGGACAGGAGCTCGAGATAGAAATGACAGCAGTTCTGGGAGTGGGCAGAAACCACGTTAAATGGAGCCCCGGGCTTGTCTGGTACAAGGCAAAGCCAATCATAACAATCGATGACAAAAAATGCACAAATGCAGAGGATTGTGCAAAGGCGTGCCCTGTAAATGTTTATAATTATAAAGATGGAAAAATAACAATTAACAAAGAAAACTTGATGCTGTGCCACATGTGTAATGCGTGCTCAGACATCGCAGCGAACAAGTCAATAACAGTCAGCAAAAGTGATGATGAATTTGTGTTTTACATCGAGCCATGGGGCCAGCTGACTGCTGTAGAGATAGCAACCACTGCTGCAGAAATGTTCAAAGAAACACTTGCTGAGTTTGAAGAAAAAATAAAATAAATCACAATCACACTCCTGCATAAGAAGCTGGTCAAACGCAAAACCTTTTGGTTTTATGCTTTTATGCCAGTTCGCGCGTGTAGCCCTGTGCTGCACTTTTGACCAAGCATCAAAAACGCTTGCGTTTTTGAGGTCCCAAAAACCAATCGTGGACCTTTGAAAAATTGCGGGGGTGGCAGAGTGGCCAAATGCGCTAGGTTGAGGTCAGCCAACGGCTGCACAAAAGCCTAGTCCCTTAGTGGGTACGCGTGTTCGAATCACGTCCCCCGCATTATAATCAACAAAACCAAAAAACATGAAAAGAACAGGACCAACAAATGATCACATGAAACTGCTCATTAATGAGCTGAGGAAAGAGTCAGCTACTCAAAAGGCTGCAATCTGGGACAGAATAGCAGATGACCTCGAGCTGCCTACAAGGCAAAGAAGGGTTGTTAATGTATCTAAAATTAATAGATGTACAAAAGCAAACGAGACAATCGTTGTTCCAGGAAAAGTGCTCGGATCAGGAATTATAAATCACAGTGTTCATGTTGCTGCATGGGCTTTTTCAAGCTCAGCAAAAAAAAGAATAGAACAGGCAAAAGGGAAATGCATTACAATCACAGAATTACTTAAAAACAATCCAAAAGGAAAGGATGTGAGGATAATCGGCTAAAATGGCAGAACTATACATAGATGCAGAAAACGCAATCATTGGAAGGCTCGGCGCTCATGTAGCAAAAAGAGCATTGCTCGGCGATACAGTCAAGGTATTAAACTGCGAGAAAGCCATAATCTCTGGTAGAAAGGAGAGTAATGTTGAGAAATATCATCATGCAATGAAAGAAAGAGGAAGGCCAGCAAAAGGTCCATACTATTCGAGAATGCCAGACAGGTTTGTTCGAAGAGTGATACGAGGCATGCTTCCCCACAAGAAAGTGAGAGGACGAGATGCATATAGCAGAATAATGTGCTATATTGGCATTCCAGAAGAATTTAAAAACCAAAAATTAATTAAGATAGCTGAAGCAGATATATCAAAGCTCAAGGCCATTAACAGGGCAACAGTTGGAGAGGTGTGCAAGGCACTTAGACAAAAATGAAAGTCATAACAGTTTCAGGAAAAAGAAAAAGAGCAATTGCCAGAGCGACATTAAAACCAGGCGCAGGCATTGTCAGAATAAACTCAAAATTGCTTGACTTCATCGAACCACAAATTTACAGGACAAGAATAAACGAGCCGATAATACTGGCAGGTGACAGAGCCAAAAAAATAAATATTGATGTTTCAGTTGAAGGCGGAGGCATAAGCAGCCAAGCTAATGCATCAAGGCTGGTGATTGCAAGAGCATTGGCCGCGTACGACCACTCGCTACAAAAAGAGTTCCTGGATTACGACAGGACACTACTCGTCGCCGATGTGAGAAGAAAAGAAACACACAAGCCCAACTGCCACGGAAAAGCAAGGGCAAAAAGACAAAAATCATACAGGTGAGGATATGATAATACCAATAAGGTGCTGGAGCTGCGGAAAACCAATCGCACACTTGTGGGAAAAGTTTAAGCAGAGAGTAGAAAAAGGAGAGCAAAAAAAAGAAGTGCTTGATGATTTAGGACTTGAAAGATACTGTTGCAGGGCAATGCTTCTCGGCCACATAGATCTGATAGACACAGCATCACAATTTAAAAAAGTATGATTTTTTATTTTTCAATTGCAATTTTTACGATTCTAGAAATAAAACCAGCATAATCAATGCCTTTCGCCTTAAATGCAAGGGCAGTCTCTGAATTTTTCCCAATCCAGCAGTTAGGATTTATCTCTATGACATACAAGTTCCCATTTTTATTAAGCCGTGCATCAACTGTTGCATAGCCGTCACAGCCCATTACCTTATAAACCCTTGCCGCGATTGATTTTATTAATTTGAGTTCATGCTCAGTGAATCTTTTCTCTGCATTCTTAACAAGAGTTATGCAGTCCTTATATATCTGCTTGCCAGAATCCCATTTTGCAGAATGAGAAAGAATTTTTGGCCTGTGATTATATGATCGCAGATATTTAGTTTCTGCAGGATTTAAAACAAATATTTTATTTTTTCCAACGACAGGTATGATTAAATCCCGCCCATTAATATACTCCTCAACAAGGGCTGGCTGATTGTGACGCTCAATAACTCTTTTGATGTTTTTTCTCAAACTGTTTTCATCATGAACAACAGAATCAGCATATATACCAACAGCCCCATCTGCACAAACAGGCTTGACCATTAAAGGAAATTTAAGTGAATGATTTAGCTTTTGTTTAACTGAAGTAAAAACTTGATATTTTGGAGTTAAAATACGGTTTTTCACCAGCACCTTCTTTATTTTTCTTTTATCATTGCAAAGCATCACAGTCCTAAGATTATTTCCAGTGAAAGGAATTCTTGTCTTTTCAATATCTTTTAGAACCTTAAATTCAATAAAATTATTATCTCCCTCAAGACCGTCGCACAAATTGAAAATCAAATCATACCTCTTGTTTAATCTGAGTCCTTTTTCAGGATCATAAGGCATTTTCTCAACAAAATACCCGAGCTCTTCGAGAGCATTGCATACCTGTAAATCGCTTGCAGGAATTCGTTCAATAAATTTTTCTCTTCCTTTTCTCTTTATTTTTATTTCCTCTTTAAGATACAGAGCTAAAATTCTCATGCATTTCTTTATTTTTAATTTTTATTTAAATGTTTTGCAGTTTTCAGCAAAAAATATATAAAACAGAATTTCTTTTTGTAACCAGACATGCCTAAATACATAATAGACCATATGGAACCGATGCTTTTCAAATGGTGCATACTTGAATACAGGCACATATCACAAATTGTAGGAAAAGCAAACCTCATATTTACTAACATAAAAAAAGAAAAGACAAAACTAAAAAACCTTGGCAAAGTCTATTCCGAACCTCTTGAGAAACTTAATCTGAACCTGAAGAAGGCATGCATCCTTGATCCAGGTGCCAAGAAAAAACTGATTCCGAAAGATGCAAAAAAATTTAACTGCTTTATCTTTGGAGGAATACTCGGTGATTACCCTCCCCGAGCAAGGACAAAAGAATTAGTGCACAGGCTCCCAGAAGTGACAACAAGAAATCTTGGCAGGAAACAGATGAGCACGGATACAGCAGTCCACGTGACAAAACTAATTTATTCAGGCAAAAAACTTGAAGAGCTTGATTTTCAAGACAAAATAGAAATACCAATATCGAAAGGAGAGTCTGTCATGCTTCCTTACAGGTATCTTCTTGAAAACAAAGAACCAGTGCTTCCGCCAGGACTTACTGAAATGCTAAAGAAGCAGAAAGGTTTTTAAAACAACAATATTTCTTTTAAATCATGATTAACTTTCACAAGATTGCGAAAAAATGGCAAAAGGCCTGGGACAAGAACAAACTATTTGAGTCAGATGCAATTCCAGGCAAGAAAAAATTCTTCATAACATTTCCATACCCGTACATGACAGGATACCTTCATGTAGGACATTCTTACACATCAATGAGATGCGAAGCATTTGCAAGATACAAAAGAATGCAAGGCTATAACGTCCTTTTTCCACAAGGATTTCATGCAACAGGAAGCCCAATAGATACTGCCGCAAAAAGAGTTAAAGAATGGGAACAAAAACAGATAGAAACACTTAAGATGCTCGGCTTCAAAGACGAAGAAATAATCCGGTTTGCAGAACCGAGACACTGGGTTGATGTTTTTAGCAAGGCAGCAATAAAAGACTTCAAAGAATTCGGCCTCTCAATAGACTGGAGAAGAAGATTTGTCACAACAGACCTGACACCAAGATATTCTAAATTCATACAATGGCAGTTCACAAAGCTCAAAGAAGCAGGGTACGTGACAAAAGGAGAGCACCCTGTTGTATGGTGCCCTAACGAAAACACGCCAGTAGGAGACCACGCAAGAGCAGAAGGCGAGGGAGAGATGCCTGAAGAGATGATACTCATAAAATTCAAAATGGAAGACACAATTCTCCCAGCAGCAACATACAGGCCAGAAACAACATATGGTGTAGTAAACATGTGGCTCAACCCAGAAATAGAATATGTCGAGGCAGAGGTTGACGGGGAAAAATGGCTTGTCACAGAACCAACACTAAGAAAACTACAAGACCAGAAGCATAAAGTAAATCCCTTACAGAAATTCATTGGAAAATCACTAATCGGCAAAACATGCACAAACCCCCTGACAGGAACACAACTGCCAATACTTCCAGCAAAATTTGTAGACCCAGAGAACGGAACGGGTGTTGTGATGAGCGTGCCAAGCCACGCGCCATATGACTGGATAGCATTAAAAGAGGTACAGGACAACCCTGAAAAATTTGGAGTAAAACCAGAGATTGTCAAAGATGTAAAACCAATCGCACTAATAAAGATAAAAGATTACAAAGAACACCCTGCAATAGAGATAGTGCAGAAGATGGGCATTAAAAGCCAGCTTGATGAAGACAAGCTTGTTGAAGCAACAAAAGAAATATACAAAAAGGAATTTCACACAGGAATACTAAATGAAAAAACAGGAAAATACAAAGGAATGACTGTCCAGCAGGCAAAAGAACCGCTAACAAAAGAAATGATTTCACAAAATAAAGCACTAATATTTTATGAACTAATAAATCCGGTTGTGTGCAGATGCCTTGCAAAATGCCATGTTAAAATTGTTGATGACCAATGGTTCATAAAATACGGAGACCCAGAATGGAAAAAAACAGCAATGAAAGCAATAGAGCAAGTAAAGTTCTATCCTGAAAAAATCAGGCCGCAATTCGAATATGTTGTCGACTGGCTCAAAGACTGGGCATGCACCAGAGAGTTCGGCTTAGGAACACACCTGCCATGGGACAAAAAATGGCTCATAGAAAGCTTATCTGACAGCACAATATACATGGCATACTACACAATAGCGCACCTAATAAAAAAAGTTCCCATCAGCAAAGTAAACAACAAGCTATTTGACTACATCTTCCTTGACAAAGGAAACCCAGACGAGTTAAAGATTGACAAGAAACTTCTAGAACAAATGAAAACAGAGTTCAACTACTGGTATCCTGTTGATTTCAGAAACTCAGGAAAAGACCTCGTACAAAACCATCTGACATTCTACGTATTTAACCATGCAGCAATATTCCCAGAAAAACACTGGCCTCGCGGAATAGGAGTGAATGGCTTTGTAAATGTCGAAAAAATAAAAATGTCAAAATCAAAAGGAAACTTTAAGACATTAAGAGAGCTTGTAGCAGCATACAGTCCGGATATAACAAGAATAGCAGTTCTCTCAACAGGAGAGGAATTGCTCGATGTCAGCTGGGAAGCTGAAATGGCAGTAAATGTAAAGAATAAATTAGAAAACTGGTATAACTTCTGCATTGACAATTACGGCAAAGGCGTAAATGATTATAGAGATATTGATAAATGGATGGAATCACAGCTTAATCTCGCAATAAAAGAAGCAACAGCCGCAATGGAAGAGACATTCTTCAGGACAGCAATAATGAAAGGATTCTTTGACTTGCAAAGAAACCTTAAATGGTATATAAGAAGAAGCGCAGGAAAATTCAATTCACAATTGATTAATAAAATAATTGAAGCCCAAACAAAAATGCTCGTGCCGTTCACACCCCACATTTGCGAAGAGATATGGCACAAACTTGAAAAACCAGGATTTATAACAAATGAAACCTGGCCCGACTTTGATGAAAACAAGATAAACCCCGCACTTGATGCAGCAGAAAACGCAATATCAACAACACTCGATGACATAAACCAGATACTGAAGCTGGCAAAGATAGAAAAGCCAAAAAAAGCAACACTGTTTGTTGCAGCTGACTGGAAATATGAATTATTCAAAATACTTAAAGACAAGCTAGCAAAGACAAGAAACACAGGAGAAATAATAAAAGAAGTTATGCAAACCGAACTTAAAAAATACGGCCAAGAAATAACAAAAATAATACCAAAAATAGTTACAGACCCAAGCAAGATACCTCAGGTAGTCATGCACCAAGAAGCAGAACTTAAATTCCTCGAAGACAGCCTTGACTTCTTAAAGAAAGAATACGGATGCGAGATACAAATAATTAAAGAACAAGACAGCAAAGAAGCAAAAGCAAAGCAAGCAATGCCTGGAAAAGCAGCCATCTTAGTCGAATGATTCTTTTGAGAACTTAAGAAATAGAAAAAATAAAAATAAAAAAATTTCTTACTTTAATGCAATAGGCCTTGCTATTGTTGTCAGTGGCGTGGCTATTTTTGGCTGGCAATAACTGTCATCAACAACCCGCTTGCACTGGTCTTTTGGAGTCATCTGATAATATCCTGTCCTTACCTCACAGCAGACATTAGATGTTATTGTCGGTGTTGGCAATGGCTGTATTGTTGGCATGCAGGCATCCATTGTTGTCGGCGTGCCGCCATTCTTCAGGCAAGCCCCACGAGAAATCTTCTCAGGAGCTTTTGTGGGCACATATGCAACAGCAGTAGTTGTTGTCGGATACTTGCAGCAAACTGTTTCGCAATTAACCAAGTCTGTCCTTAAGCCCTGCGTTTTCCTGCACTCATCAACAGTTGCGTAAACAAACCTATCACCATACTGGCAGCAGGTCCTCTCTGTATTTGGAATTTCTGTGCACGCTTCTATAGCCTCACATCTTCCCTGCCTTGACTTGCATACATCTTCTTTCATCACCTGTTTGTATGGCTGGCAACAGCACTCTTTTGTTGCAGGAGTGCAAACATCCATGCTTACAGGAGTTCCTCCTTTTTCCTTACAAATATCTGCAGTCAGTATCTGTGGCGGAACAGGTGTTGGCATATATGTTACAGCAGTAGGTGTTGGGAAGCTACAGCACACTTTTTCAGGCTCCCTGCAAGCTGAAACATCAGCACATTTTCCCTGTCTTGAAATGCATACATCAGATGTCATGATTTGCTGATATGGCTGGCAGCAGCACTCCCTTGGTTGCTCACAAGGAGGACATGCTGGGCACGAGCCACACTCCAACTTTGCCGGCTCGCAAAAGATAGGCCTACAGAATGAATATTTCTCAACACATCTTTTATAACCATCTAAGCAAAGAAACTCTTGATGAAACATGTTAAAACAGACAGTCACAGCGCAATCCTCGCATCCAGGTGCGTCTCTTCCAGGATTCACTGGTTCTGGCACTTTCATCTCGCAAGTTCCAGGCCTTACAATCTCAGGCCTTAGCGGCTCTGCTCCAAACGTCTGAGGCAATCCCCTGCAAGCTGCCATGTCTGTGCATTTTCCCTGCCTTTTCTGGCAAGCATCTTTTGTCATAATAAAATACTTGTTATCAACTGCACAGCAGCACTCTGTGGGTTGTGCTGTCTCTGCCGGCTTGAAAACATCTGCTATCCTTCTGAAAATACTTGGCTTTGGAAGCAATCTTTCACACTCATCCGATGTTGTATACTGAAGGCATTCTCTCATACACTCATCACGACTTTTGCCCGCATCTAAGCATCTCTTCACAACCTCTGCAGCAGACGGAGCTGTCTGCGCATAAACAAAAATACTGCTAAACAAAATAAATAAAGCAAGAATAGCTATTGTCTTTTTCATTCAATCACCCCTTATTTTTTTATTTTTTAAAAACCCTGTTTTAAAAATCACTTTAAAATGATCTTTTTTGTCTCTCTCTTGTGCAAGGAAAGAGACAGCAAAACAGCCATCTACATTGTAGTAACAAAACGAGTGTTTATCTATACTGCCTTTTGCTATAATCGTAAAAGTTCTTCTGTCTCTAAGATAGATCTCGAGAGTGTCTGATTTAACTACAAAAACATCGCCCCACATCGACCTTGCAGTATCAGCTCTCATTCTTTCTGCTTTTTTTATTTCCGCTCTGCCTTCCATGAGGGTTAGTAACACCAACATTTCAGTAAGAGCCATTGATTGTATTTTGATAGGATTTTGCTTTTGTATAAAAAAGCGCGTAGCCCTCTTTTATTTCACGAAAATCTTTTTGATATTCTCTTAGTTTATTTTCCTCTACTATGAGCTCTTGCTGGGTTTTTGAGAGCTCTTTTTTTGCGAGCTCTATTTTTGAAGACATTGCTTGAAGGTTTAGGACTACTTGGTCGAGAGTGAGCTCGAAGGAGCTGAGTTGTTCATTGAGCATTATCTCGGAGATGTAATATTTTGCATACTGAGTGATTATTGGTCTCGAG
>JAWABT010000024.1:0-9557 GCA_038884515.1 Candidatus Woesearchaeota archaeon
AAAAGTAAAGACAAACAGGGCAAGCTATGCAGTCGCGTTTAAAGAAGACCCTGTTGAAAAAGATGCTTTCCTTGGCGTTTGGGTAGAGAATGAGAAAAGCCTGAAAAATGAAAACATATTTTCATACACCATTGTCTGGATTACTGGCCTGTTTTACTGGCTTTTCCTGCTTAATCTTGGAGTCGGATTATTCAATCTCGTCCCTCTTGGGCCGATTGACGGTGGAAGAATGCTGCAGACTGTTTTAGAAAAGATAATGCACACGCAAAGAGCAAAGAGCGTTTGGCACACTGTAAGCTTTATTGTTCTTGCAATAATCGTAAGTAATATTGTTTATGCATTTGTGGCGTAAAAATTACATCACTTCTGACAAAATTTGCATGACACATGCAACAAGGATGGCATACTTTGTTTTTGTTACTTGCCAGGGCATCCAAACTTTTATAATGTAATCGGTATTCAAAAAACGCATGAATTGGCCGATATATTTCAAGCATAACCTTGACTTAGGGAACACTGATTCCTGCGTAGCAATATGCACTTTATGGACTGAAAAAGAGCAGCTTGAGAAAAAAATACCTCGAGAGCTTTATGCAATAATCGGAAACCTTTATTCTGAAAAAGGAATCACTTATCTCGTGAAAAATGTCCTTGCAAACCCGAACATAAGGCATATAATTATTTTTGGGCAGGATATGGCAAAGAGCGGGCAGAAACTCATCGAGCTGTCTGAAGGAAAGAAAATAAGCACAAGCATTGACGAGAAATATCTGGAGATATTCAGAAAACAGGCAGAAATAATTGACTTGAGGCAGGGCTCATTTGACGAGCTGCTTGCAAAGCTGAAAAGCCTCAGCCTGAAAAAAACAGAGGCATTTAGCGAGAAGCCAGTAATTCTTGAAGACGAAAAAAACACAGCAGACGAAATGCAAAGCGAAAACGTGAATTTTGTCGTGAGGGAGAAGCAGATTGCAGACGCCTGGCCAAAGATGCTTGACATCATAATGAAATTCGGCGAGATAAAAGAAACACAATACGGAATGAAAGAAAAAGAAATCCTCAACATGATTGCAGTAATACAAGAAGAAAAACAAGAACTGAAATCCCTGCTGAAAATATCTGAAAAAGAACTTCAGGAATACCTTCCAACTGTATTAACAGCAAAAAAGCCAGTCGGGATAAACTACACTTACGGAGAGAGATTGTTCTCATACAAAGTTCAGGAGTATCCTGAGATAGACCAAATAAAAGGAATAATCGAGCAACTAAAAGAAACTCCATTTACAAGAAGGGCTGTTGCAATAACCTGGAATGTTGAGAAAGACAGGAACAGCAAACACCCGCCATGCCTTGTGTATCATCACTTTATCGTCAGGCACGGAAAATTATACCTCACTGCAGTCATAAGGTCAAATGACATCTTCAAAGCATGGCCCCTCAATGCATTTGCACTGAATGAATTGCTAAAATATGTCTGCAAAGAAACAAAACTATCATATGGAAACTTGACTATAATCTCAAACTCAGCACACATCTATGAGACAGACTGGGAAGAAGCAAAAAAACTAATTAAAGAAACAATGAAACAAAATCAAGAATTCGTGATTGACCCAAGAGGATATTTTGTTATTTATTTGAAAGACAATAAAATAATTGCAGAACACTTCACAAACGAGCAAAAAGACACAGGCCAGAAATTCTCAGGAGAAAAAGCATCTGAAATCTACAGCCAGATAATATCAGCAAACCTCGTGTCAAGACAGGACCATGCAGCTTATCTTGGCAAAGAGCTCTACCGCGCAGAACAATGTCTGAAGAATAACACAGAGTTTAGGCAGGATATTGAATAAATTCTTAGAAAAATATTTAAAAGCCGAAGAAAAAGAATAAAACATGAAACTAGGCTATCCCTGCATCAACACAAACATCGGCTGCACAGCAAACTCAACATTCAGGCTTGCATCTTATTCAAAACAAAGATTGCTGGGAACAGTGCAGAGAAATCTTGATTGCCTGCAGAAAATTCTTGAGTGGAATGTTGAGCACGGATTTCTTTTCTTCAGGATTGGCTCTCCTCTTGTGCCTTTGGCATCACACCCCGTGTGCAAAGTTAATTGGACTGCTCATTTCAAGCAGAAGTTCAAGAGAATTGGAAATTACATTAAAAGAAACAAGATAAGGGTTTCAATGCACCCAGACCAGTTCACACTGATAAACTCAATTGATTTGAAAATACTAAAAAAGAGTATTGCAGAGCTTGCATATCACTGCAAAGTCCTTGACGCATTAGGGCTTGACTCGAGTGCAAAAATCCAAATACACGTCGGAGGAGTCTATGGCGACAAGAAAAAATCAATGCAAAGATTCATCGAGCACTACAAAAAACTGCCTGCAATGATTAAGAAAAGATTAGTTATCGAGAATGACCACGTCTCGTATTCATTGAAAGACTGCCTTGAAATAAGCAGGCAGACAGGAATTCCTGTCGTGTTTGATGCATATCATCATGAATGCTTGAATAATGGAGAAAATTTCAGAAATGCAGTTCAGCAGGCAAAAAAGACATGGAAGAAAAAAGACGGAAAACTAATGGTTGATTACAGCACAGGCAAAAAAGGAAAAAAAGGAAGCCACGCAGACCACATTGAAATAAACGGATTCAGAAATTTCCTCAAAGAAACAAAAGGAATTGATTTTGATATCATGCTTGAAATAAAAGACAAAGAAAAAAGCGCAATAAAAGCACTTGCTGAAGTCAAAAAGCTTAAATAACAGAAAGAAAGAATAAATAAAAAAAAGAGTGATAAAATGATAATAAAGCCAAACTATATAATAATTCCTATTATAACAATAGCTGTCTCTGTTATTGGAAGCATGATAACAAGCAAGGGAATGCAGTGGTACAAGACAATAAATCTTCCTTCATTCACTCCGCCGGGCTCTTTCATAGGTGCTGTCTGGACAATGATCTTTATCCTTGCAACAATATCTGCGCTCATTGTCTGGAACAAGATGCCACAGGAAGGAAACTTCTGGTGGATAATCGCACTGTTCCTGATAAACGCGGGCCTTAATGTATTCTGGAGCTATCTTTTCTTCGGAAAGCATATGCTCAATGTAGCATTCATCGAAGCAGGACTGCTTGACTTGACTGTGATTACACTAATAATACTAATCTGGCCTGTGTCGAGACTCGCGGCAGGATTACTTATCCCTTATGCAGCATGGGTTGCATTCGCGACTTATTTATCATACATAATATGGAGCTTGAATAAATAAAAAAAAAGAATTTATTCTGTTGGGTTAACAACTTTGCCAAGGAACAAGATATTGCCAGTATCTTTCTGCTGTATCAAAAACATGAATGGATGATTTGCATAAAAGATATTCTTCTCCATCGCAGCAGTCAGCTCCATTGCAACACCTGTTGCAGCAGCAGCCTCTGTTCCTTCCTCATCGACCTTGACAAATGCCTCGTGCACAACTATGCTGATGAACAGGTCTTTCCTTCCGTCCATGCCTGAGAAATCAGCATTATCTGTGAAGGCAGTCGGCATCCCCATCTCTGCAAGGGTGTCCTTGAGGAAATATTTTTTCTTGAAAGTGAATTTAGGCAGGAAAACATCAACCTCTTGCTTTGACATTTGGCTTCTCCACTCGCTTAATTTTGCAGCGCTGATTGACTGCTCAAGCCCGTTGATATTTTTCTGTTTTGGAAGCAATATGAGCATTGATAAATCCTCTCCAGAGTAAGGCATCTCTAGAATCTGCAGGTTCTCATTCTCAAAATAATTAAACTTTTCTTTACGAAGGCTCATCATTTCAGCACTGACTTTTCGTTCAGGGGTGACCCAGAAATCCTGCTCCATAGTGTTCTCCTTGTCAAACTGCTTGACCCAAGTCCCTTTGAAATAAATCGCGTTTGTCAGCACAAGCCTTGTGTCTGCTGTTATTGTTCCTGCAGGAAATAAATCTTTTATCTTGCTGTTGGTCATGCTCTCGACCCAGTCATTTATTGTCTTGCGGGACTCCTCTGTCTTACTCACAAAATCAAGATTAGTTGCTTTTCCGCCATAATATTTTTCAACCTTTTCAAAATATTCTTGCAGGAAAGAGAAATCTTTCTGGGCCCATAATGCATTTGCAGTATAAAGCATATACTTTTTGCCTTTTTGGTTTAATTCATTATATATTTTGGCAATTGACCCGAGCCTTGCTGCGCTGTCTGGCAGATGAAGCACTGATTTCATCTCATCAGCTGTCTTGCCTCGTGCGCCTTCACAAGTCATAGATAAGGCAGTCAAGATGCTCCAGGGAGAGACAAACAGATTTTCATCTTTGCTTAGCTTAGAATACAGGTCAAAAGCAAGCTGGTTGTTTGCATTGACAACCTCATTGACTCCTTCTGGAGTGGCTCCTGTCTCTTCTGCTATTGTCTGGCTAGGCTGCGGCGTGCAGCCAAGCAATAAAGCGCTCAATACGAGCATAACAATCATTATTTTTGTTTTCATGAGGGTTAGTAAGTGAGCAATATATAAATAAATAACGAATATTTGAGGTGTTTGGCTAAAGATGCCTGTGTTTTCGAAAGATTTATAAACTTAAGTTAATATCTGTTAAATATGGTTAATATATATAAACTTAAGTTAACAATTCTTCAGTATGAGATTTTAAGAGTCTTATTTATGAAGGCAGAAATTACCTTCACAGCAAGGGCCCTGGCAAAAGCCTTAGAGGTTTCCCAGCCAGCAATTTCAAAAGCACTTCCTGCGCTTGAAAAAGAAGGATTCATAACTGTAAGAAAAGACAAGGAATCCAAGAGGCTTTCAATCAGGCTTAACAAAGTCAATAAAAGAGTTATGGAGCTGAAAAGGTCAGAAAACCTCAAGATGCTTTATGAGTCAGGGCTGCCTGATTTTCTTGAAGAGGAATTGCCTGGGGCAACAATCATTCTCTTTGGCAGCTATTCCAGAGGAGATGACACATCAGTATCAGATATAGACATAGCAGTCATTGGAAGAAAAGAAAAGGAAATAGATCTTGCACAATTTGAAAGAATCCTAGGAAAGAAAATAACAATGAACTTTTATGATTCATTAGAAACAGTGCATAAAAGCCTCAGGGAGAATATCTGCAATGGAATCGTCTTAACTGGGGGAATAGAGTTATGAAACCAATAAGAAAATTTGATGAGTTTTTAAACGAAGGAATTGTAAAATCCCAGTATCCAGATAAATCCCGCGCAAACTTTCTCATAACAGAATCAGAAAAAACAGATAACTTTCTAAAAAACACAATAAAGATTTTTGGAATAACTGATGAAAATGCCAACAGCATTATAAAGCTCAGTTATGATATACTTATGGAATTAATACGCGCAAAAATGTTGATTCAAGGATATAATGCAATAGGACAGGGCGCGCATGAAGCAGAAGTTTCTTATTTAAGGGAAATGGGTTTTTCTGAGAACGATGTCCAATTTGCAGACCAATTAAGATATTTCAGAAATGGCATGGTATATTATGGAAAGATTCTCGATAAAGAATATGCAGAAAAAGTACTGGAATTTTTGAATAGGATAGCAAGTGAGCTTAAAAGAAAAATTTAAGACAAAATTTAAATAAGAGCAAAAATATCAGGGAGTTTAAAGAGGTGTGATGTGGACACAAAAAAACTTGAGTTAATGGCAAACAAACTTAGAATCCATTCTTTAACTTCAACAACAGCAGCTGGCTCAGGCCACCCAACAACTTGCTTGAGCTGTGCAGAGATAATGAGTACACTTTTCTTTTCTGTGATAGAAGAAGACGATGAATTTATTCTCTCAAAAGGCCATGCTGCTCCGATATTATGGGCGGCATATTCAGAAGCTGGATTTATCTCGCCAAAAGAATTGAATAATTTAAGGAAGCTGACAAGCAATCTTGAGGGACATCCGACTCCAAGAATGCCTCTTGTCAAAATCGCAACAGGAAGTCTCGGGCAGGGATTGCCGGCAGGAGTAGGAATGGCTCTTGCAAAAAAACTCCAGAAAAATGATGGCAGAATTTATGTCCTCCTCGGAGACGGAGAGATGGCAGAAGGTAGCGTATGGGAAGCTGTTAATTGCGCTGCCTATTACGAGCTGAACAATCTTTGCGCAATCATTGATGTCAATAGATTAGGGCAGTCACAGCCAACAATGCACGGCCACAACATTGATGCATACAAAAGAAAACTTGAAGCATTCGGGTGGAACACAGCACTAGTCAACGGCCACGACATACAAGAACTCCTAAATGCTTTTGACAATGCAAACGAAAGCAACAAGCCATTCGCAATAATCGCAAAAACAACAAAAGGAAAAGGTGTCTCTTTCTTGGAGAACAAAGAGGGCTGGCATGGAAAAGCACTTGACAAAGAAGAACTAACAAGAGCCCTGAAAGAAATAGGAAAAACAGATGTAAAACTAAAATCAGGCTATGTGCATAAAAAAGCAGAATACAAATTTATTGACTTCAAAACAAACGAATATACCCTCGGAGATATGGTTGCGACAAGAGATGCATTTGGGAATGCTCTTGTAAATCTTGGAGAGAAAAATGACAAAATTGTTGTGCTTGACTGTGATGTAAAAAACTCAACAAAAACAGAAAAATTCTTTGACCAGTTCCCAGACAGAAGCTTTGAGTCATTCATCGCAGAGCAGAACATGGTTGGAATGGCAATGGGACTCTCTGCTCAGGGATTTGTTCCTTTTGCAGCAACATTTTCTGCATTCCTGACGAGAGCGTATGACTTTATCAGAATGGCACAATACTCACAGTCAGACATTAAATTTGTCGGCTCGCACGCAGGAGTAAGCATAGGAGAAGACGGGCCCTCACAAATGGGATTAGAGGACATCTCAATGTTCCTTGCAATGCCAGAATCTGTTGTCCTGTATCCCTGCGACGCTGTATCGACTGAAAAATTAGTAAAAGAAATGGCAAGGCACGTAGGAATATCATACCTGAGGACAACAAGAGGAAAAACACCTGTGATTTACGACAATGACGAGAAATTCCCAATAGGCGGATTGAAAGTAATCAGGAAAAGCAATAAAGACAAAGCACTCGTGATTGCAGCAGGAATAACTGTATTTGAAGCACTGAAAGCTTATGAAATACTACAGAAGAAGAAAATAAATGTAAGAATTATTGATTTGTATTCTGTCAAGCCAATTGATGAGAAATCACTCATTAAAAACGCAAAAGAATGCAAGGATAATGTTATTGTTGTTGAGGACCACTACTTTAATGGAATTGGCTCTGCTGTAAGTGCTGTTGTGGGAAAAATAAAGCACCTTTATGTCAAAGAGATTCCAAGGTCAGGAAAGCCAGAAGAATTGATGAAGAAGTACGGGATTGATTCTTCTGCAATAATTAAAGCTGTGATGAGGTGAAACAATGGACAGGATTAAACTTAATTATTTTGTTGATTTAGGCCTTGCAGTTTCTTTTGTAATAACTGCAGTGACAGGCATTCTTAAATTTCCTGCATTTGGCGGCCGGGCAAGGGATTTTATGCTCTTGCATGACTGGGCAGGCATTGCGCTTGCTGCTTTCGTTCTTTTGCACCTGATACTGCACTGGAACTGGATGGTCTGCATGACAAAAGGATTTTTTAAGAAAAAGAAATAAAAAAAGTATAAAAAAACTTATTTTTTTGACAGCAGCAGGTATGCTGCAAGCCCGCCTATGACTACAAGTATGGCTATTCCTATCCCTACTTGTTTTGTAAGTGCGCTCATTCCCTGCCCTGCAATATTTGCCACCCCTGCCAGTCCCTGCTTGACTGTATCAACAATTGGTGAAGCTTTTGGTGCAGTTGCTGCTTCTGCTGGTTTTGATGCTTCTGAAGGCTGAGCTGTGCATGCTGATTGAGTTGCCGGCTTTGCTGCTGCAGTCAGGCAGTTAGGATAATCATTCAGCACACACTCTCTTGTCATCATTCCATTAATGCATTCACTCCAAACATCACAAATCCAGTCATCCTGGCATGCCATTACTGTGTTTGCAGTTATTGCTGTGGTTTGGTTTCTTCTGTAGAATGAACCCCCGCCACCACCGCCTCCACCGCTTCTGCCACTACTTCCGCCAGATATTCCTTTTCCAAACGCACCATAGGAGCTGAGGTGCGTGACTCTTGCCCAGACATAATTATTTACAGTGTCTACTCCCTGGTCTGGCTCAAGCTGCCACGCTCCTGCTGTTTCATTGTAATAATATATTTTCAGGCTGTTCTCATCTATGTTTGCTGCTGTAAGTTCTGCATCGCTGTAAAAGATTTTGATTAATGCAGATACCAGCGCTCCTTCTGTTGTGCTGTCAACAGTTATGTCTATTCCTTTGAGTGCTGTGAACCCGCTTGGCGAGCTTTCAGGAGTCATTCCTGTCACAGTTATTGTGGTCGTGACATTGTCAGACAGGTTCAATACTACAGAAGATTCTGAAAAATTAAATTCTTCTGGAGTGTACGCTGTCACAGCTTTTACTTCAAAATCCAAAGAACTTATTGTTCCTGTCTGGTTTATTTGAATGCTTCCTCCCTGGCCGTCAGGTATTGTCAGCAAACAGTTGTTAAGCTCAAGTGTGCCGTTGTCAAAAGTGATATTTCCATCCGCTATCACTACGCTATTATTTATGCATTTTGCTGCACTGTTTATTGTCCAGTAAACAGATCCTGGGGCATTGTCAAGAATTGCATAATCTCCATTATTCAGGAACTCCCCATTTGTAATGTATGCAATGGAGCTTCCGTTAACATATATTCCAGTAGATGAAGACACGGCATTTCTGTTGAAGTTTGTGTTGATTATGCTTGCTTTTGCGCCAGACATAGTTATGCCCTCTCCATTGTCATGTATGTCTGAATTTTTTATTACAGGCCACAATGCCGATCCTCCTGTGCTTGACAAGTATATGCCATAATTGTTTTCATAATATTCATCACTGTCAATTGTGAAGTTAAGCTGGCCAGATGAATCAAATCCATAATAGCATCCGCGGACATCATTGCCTGACAATGAATTATTTTCCGCGTTGCTGCCATATAAAGAAATTCCTTTGAAATTACTATCACTATAATTTCCACAATCAATTATGTTGCCCTGAATCTGGTCTGCATTGTCTTCTACATATATTGCGCATACAGTGCCTCCGCCCGCTGTTAAATTGTATATTTGATTGTCTTTAATCAGGTTTTTTGAGACAGAGTTTGTTGCTGCGATTAAACTAACACCTGACATCGAGTTGTATATCTTGTTTTCAGTAATTTTGTCATTATACCCTCTTGATATTAAGATTCCAGCATCTTCCATGTAGCGTAGAGTGTTTTTGCTAATATTGGAGTTATTAACATCACTAAAGCTAATACCTTTGTACTGCACAGAGCCTGATGTTCTTGCAATGCTGTTGTTTAGTATTTTATGCCCCTCTGAGTTTAAGATATTGATTCCTACAAAATTAGAGATAACACAGTTCTTTATTGTGAGATTGTCATAGCCTGAGCTGTAAAATGCAGAGTAATCATTTGTG
>JAWABT010000025.1:0-9416 GCA_038884515.1 Candidatus Woesearchaeota archaeon
GAAAGGCGAATGCGATGCCGTGCCCCTCGGCCAGCCCTATGACCTGCAAGCGCTCAAGGAAGGCTACCGCTTGCTCGGCCTTTCCACGGAGGCCGTACCGGAATTTCTCTATACGGTGACCGCAGTGCGCCGTCCCTGGGCTGCGGCCAACAAAGAGGCCCTGGTCCGCTATGTGCGCGCTCTCGGCGCCGCCTTTCGCTTTATCCGCGATCCTGTCCGTCGGCAGGAGGTGGTCAAGATCTTTGTGGAAACCACGGACACAGCTGTAGAAATAGCTCAGCAGACCTTGAAATTATTCTTGGAGCCCAGTAAATAAATCTGCTTACTTTTGGCTTAATTACTTTTTTATTCTGTTGTCTTGCCGTCAAATTCAGCTTCGTGCGCCTCTGCTTCTGCTTTTGTTGCCCGAACTATTCCGTCTTTATGGTGCGCAGGCGAGTATATTGTATACAGTTTCAGCTCTTCCTTGTCTGAAGTATTTATGATGTTATGCTGCGCTCCTGCAGGCACGACAATAGCAACTCCGTCGCTAAGAACATATTCATTGCCGTCAATGATGCATTTGCCCTTGCCTTTTTCAAAACGGAAAAACTGGTCATTATCTGGATGAACCTCCATGCCAATCTCTTCCTTTGGCTTGAGGCTCATCAATACCAGCTGGCTGTGCTTTGACGTGTACAAGACCTTGCGAAAATTCTTGTTTTCCAAGGTTGCTTTTTCTATATTTATATGGAATCCTTTCATAAATTTTATTTTTCATCAAAGAGTATATAAATTTTTTCTTTAATGAAAACATTTATATATTAACCAGCACATTATTATATCATGAACTTTTCAAAAATAGAATTGCAAAACCTTGCAAGAGCATGGATAATTATATCTCTTGCTTTTGCAATACTATTCAAAGGGCTTAGCTTTAACCTGGATTTTGCAATTGCTTTTGCGGTTTCTGCTTTCACTGTCGGTCTTGGCTTCATTCTTCACGAACTTGGCCATAAGTTTCTTGCACAGAGATACGGGTGCTGGGCTGAATTTCGGGCAAATAACTTCATGCTCGGGCTTGCCTTGATATTTTCCTTCTTTGGATTTATATTTGCAGCACCAGGTGGAGTGATGATACAAGGATATGTCACAAAAAGAAAACATGCTTATATTGCGATGATGGGGCCGATAATAAATTTGGCACTGGGAGTTGTTTTTGGACTGCTTGCTTATTTTGTCCCTGTGCTAAAACCAGTCGCATTTCCTGGAATGACTATAAACTTCTGGCTTGGCTTGTTCAATGCACTTCCATTCCCGATGTTTGACGGCCACAAGGTGTATGTCTGGAACAAATTGGTATATGCATGCCTGCTGATTGCAGCGATAGTTCTTACTTTTGGAAGCGGACAGCTATTTGTTTAAAATTTGTGAATCTTACTCACAAATTTAAGAATTCATTTCAGAAAGTATGCTTTCTATTTCTCTTTTATCTGTGCTTTTTCTTTTCAATTGCTCATACAATTTCTCGCACTTCTCAAAATTTTCAGGCACATCATACCAATGCTCTGCAGATATTACTTTCTTCAGTTCAGCGTCTATTGCCGCAAGTTCTGTATTTATCTTATTGAGTTTATAAGAAAGCTCTTTCTTCTCCAAGGATGAAAGCTCTGTATTTATTTCATTACGTAATCCAACATCACTGCATTCAAGCAGTTCCTCAAGAGCGCTGAGAGCCAGCTCTTTTTCAGAAGTTTCTTCCTTGCTTTCAAAAGCTTTTTTCGCATATTCTTTAACAATTGCAAATGTGCTATGCAGTTTCGCTTCTGGGATTGATGCTTCTTTTGCCTGATCTTCCTTGGTTTTTTCTACAAGCTTTTCTGCCGATGGAGTTTCTTTTTCTGCATCTCGCGCCTGTTTTTCAATAGAAGGTGCAGGAAGTGTTGTTTCAGCAGGGCTTGGCAAGTATCTGTGCAGAGAATTTATTGTTTCTCTTACCTTTGTAGGTATATCTTTAAGAACATTGCTTATTGCTTTGCTGCCGAGAACAGTTCCCATTCCATAATGCAGTGTAAGCATTTGTCTGAATGCATAATGCTTGCCAATAGGCACATCTAGGTAATTAAACTTTGTGCAATACCTGCTATCTCCCTGGGCGCTGATAACATAAATTTTTATTGGCAAGATTCTATCAAGCATTTTCTTTGTAATGCTTGTCTGCTCGCAGACAATACAACCATAGAGCCATTCAGCGATATGCTCTATATGCGCATCTTCTGTCACAATATTAACATCTTTCTTGTTTAAAATTGCGTGCTCAAAAGCACATGCCACGAGATATATATCCTGCTCGCTTGCTTCTTTAATACTATCAAAATGCCCTTTGAAATTGCTCACGAGTTCAGCAAGACCGTCTGCTATGGGCGTAGTTTTCTCGCGCTTGCATATTTCCGTCATATACTCATATACTGAACTCATGTTTTTTTTAAGTGCATCAAGAACATCTTTTGCTTCTGTCAGCCGCGTTTTATTACTCTCTGTCAGGCAGTCATAATTTGAAAGAAGCTTATTAGCTTCTCCCAGGCACCCGCCAGCACCTTTTTTTACTTCTTCTGCAATTGGTTTTGGAATAATCAAATTATTATTCCCATTTTTTGCCAGCATCCTAAGCAGATTTTCATAAAATACATTTATTTTTTTGATAAATTCGCAATTAATTCTTTTCAGATTATTTGCAGACTGCATGTGCTTTAATGGCCAGGCAAATGCAGAGTTATCAATGAATAAATATGCGCCCCGTGAAAGCCTTTCTTCAAGATCTGCTGTGAGTTCCTTGACCTGTTCTTCTCTTAAAAAATCTATAAATTCTGACATTTTTATGTTATACATAAACTGGTATAGTTTATAAAGCTGGTGCTTTGAGACTTTGAGGCAAAACATTTTTAAACACTGTATCAAAGCCATCTTCTTAGGTGATACCATGAAAAGAATACTTGCATTGTGCTTATTATTGGTGATTTTGATTGGCTGCCAGAAAGCAGCTGAAAAGGCATATGTGAAAGAAGAAGTTGCTGCAACGCCAGAAGAGCCAAAGATTACAGCTCCGCTATCTAACGAAATAGCTGAACAAAAGATTGAGCAGCAGATAGAGGCAGAAACAGGCGAAGAAGCAGATGTTGAGATTGACAAAGGAGATATGACCATAAAGACAGAGCAGGGAACAGTAGAAGTCACAGGCGTGGAAGGAATAAGTGAAGGTGACTGGTGCAAGGAAGGTGCTGAATGGAAATTCACATCATCTGAAACAGCAGCAAAAGATGTTTCTGCAAAATGGATAATCAAAGGAATGGGCACAGGCGAGTTCAGCGGATTATGCCATGTTGTTTATACAATGCAGACAACTGAAGGCACAACTGATATGGATTACTACTTTGCCAAAGATGGAAAATCAGGATATGCTGTTGTGAAGCTGCCAACAGGGCAGACTTTTAAGCAGGAATGGCACGGGTAGAATTTTTTTTATTATTTTATTTAATTTTATGCAATCAACAAAATTCCACTTGCTGATTACATACAAATTATAAAAAATTGAGTATGCTCTGAATTTTGTTGTGCTCAGAAACCAACGAATTAAAAGTGGAATTTTGAGTGTCAGAAACCACTCGGTTTAATATAACAAGTAAACCTTGCCCTTGTGTATTTACAGGTGGTTTCTGACATGTCTCTGTGTGCGGAGCAAAGTACTTATACTTATGTTAAATCCGAAACATTTAAATAGTTCTATAATATAACAGTTGTTCTATAATGAAACTGATTGTTCGTAACACAAACCTTAAGTTGTATGAAGAGACTGCAAAAGGCAAGGTGCTCGAAGTCTTATTTAAGTATCCTGAGAAAGAATTCAGCTTAAGCGATTTAGCAAAAATCGCAGGAGTTGCTAAGGCAAATATAGGGAGCATTCTTTATAATTTTCAGAAAGCTGGACTGATTTTGATTGAGAAATTAAGCAATATCTGGAGAATAAGGGCAAACCAGACAAACTTGCGTTTTATCAGAGGCAAGATACTTTATAATCTTAGTTCTATTTACAACAGTGGGCTTGTTGAATTTCTCGCGGATTATTATAAAAACCCAAAAGCAATAGTCTTGTTTGGCAGCTTCAGGAAAGGTGAAGACCTGTCAAGTTCAGACATAGACATCGCCATAGAGTCTGATGAAGCTAAAGAATACCATACCTTAAGCCTTCGGGAACTCTCTAGCTTTGAAAATCTTGTTGGAAGAAAAATACAGATACATTTATTTAACAGAAAAAATATTGACGTTGGTGTGTTCAAGAACATAGCAAATGGTATTGTGCTCTGGGGTTTTTTAGAGGTCAATAAATGAAAAAAGAATTCATTGAGCTCTGGCTAAAGTCAGGAATAATAAGAAACAGGCAGATGGATGCTGAAAAAATAAAATCTCTGATAAACTCTGCAGCAATAAATGCAAAAGTCACAAAAAATATCAAATTAGATGAAGATACTGCAACTCTTATATTCAGGGAAATCTATGAATCAATCAGGCAATTAGGAGATGCAAAATGGTGGCTCTTAGGGTATGAGCCAGCAAACCATGAGATAAGCATGGAAGCCCTGAAAGAATTTGACATAAAAGAAAAAATAAAGCTAAACTCTCTTGACAGGCTCAAGAAAACAAGGCACGACATAAACTACAGAGGATTCAGGGCAACAATCCCCCAAGCAGAAGAAATTCTAGATTTCTGGAACAAATGCGGAGAAGAAATAATTAAAGTCTTGAAAAAAGAACTGTGAATTGATTAGGGGCTCGTACGAAGTGCTCGCAGTTATATTGTGCGAATAACAATATGTGCAATTGTCTCTGTGCAGAGCACCCCAATCAAATTTTATTAATCTTTATAAAGAACGCTCTATTAATTTAAATTATGGGTTCAGTATACAGAATTTGTTGCAAAAAGTGTAAAGTTTCACTTGAGTTAGACAAAGCAGGATGTCTCATTTTTGAGGGAATAAAAGATGCTTCAACCAATACTGGTAAATTTAACAGCAACTCTTTTTGTAATACAAGAGAATCTAAAGGAATATTCAGCAAAGAATTCTTCGATAGAATAGATTCAAAAAATTTTACGTGTTATGAGATATGTCATTTGCTTAATGCAATTCTGTTTATCTTAGAGCATAAAAACCATGATTTGTTAATGTGGCAAGATGAAGGATTGAGGGCTTTAGATATTTCACAATGGAGAAAAAAAAGACTTGACTTTGAGCCCTTCGATGACGAACTCTTTGAATACAAAAAAGAAGAATAATCCTGATTTAATTTTTCACTAACTATATAAACTCCCTATTATTTTTAGGTTTATCAAAAAGCACTAACATTTATTTTCAATATGGAAACTAAAGAAGAAAATAAAATAAATAAAATGGAAAAGCCATACACCCAAGAAGAAGTAGAGGCAATACTAAACCCAACTGTTAAAAAATGGTTCTTCTCAAGATTCAAGGAATTCTCGCTTCCGCAGTTATACGGAGTGATGGAAATACAAAAGCGAAAAAACATACTTGTATCAGCACCAACAGGGGCAACAAAGACACTCACAGGATTCTTGTCAATCCTTAACACTCTTGTTGACAGTGCTGAAAAAGGAATACTGCAAGACAAAATATACTGTGTTTACATTTCACCATTAAAAGCACTAAATAATGACATTTCAAAAAACCTCAAAGAGCCATTAGCTGAAATAGAAAAAATAGCTGGAAAAAAACTCGGCATAAGAGTCGCGGTAAGAACAGGAGATACAACTTCTGCTGAAAAATCAAAAATGCTAAAGCATGTTCCGCACATCTTAATCACAACACCAGAATCACTATCAATAGTTCTTTCATCAGTCAAATTCAGAGAGCACCTAAAGAATGTTGAGTGGTGCATTATTGATGAGATACATGCATTAGCTGAAAACAAAAGAGGAACACACCTCTCCTTGACACTTGAGCGATTAGATTATCTTGCATCACACATGTGCAGAGTTGGCTTGTCAGCAACAGTTGCTCCATTGGAAGAAGTTGCAAAATTTCTTGTCGGCTCAACAAGAGAGTGCCAGATTGTTGATGTCCAGTTCATTAAGGAAATGGATTTGCAGGTCATAAGCCCAACTGAAAACCTGATAGACACACCTCACGAAACACTGCACTACAAGATGTATGAATTAATAGACGAATTAATCCAGGCACACAAAACAACTTTAATCTTCACAAACACAAGAGCAGCAACAGAAAGAGTTGTCGACCATTTAAAAAATAAATTCCCAACAAAATACGCAAATAATATTGGCGCGCACCATGGCAGCTTAAGCAAAAGACTGAGACTACAGATAGAAGAACGCCTAAGAAAAGGAGAATTAAAAGCAGTAGTATGCTCAACATCGCTGGAGTTAGGAATAGACATTGGCTACATTGACCTCGTCATCTGCCTTGGAAGCCCAAAATCAGTCGCAAGATTCCTGCAAAGAGCAGGAAGAGCAGGCCACAAGCTTCACGAAAAAGTAAAAGGAAGAATAATAGTCATGGACAGGGACGACTTAATCGAATGTGCTGTTCTATTAAAATCAGCTGTTGAAAAGAAAATAGACAAAATACACATACCAACAGGAGCACTTGACATTCTTGCTCAAACAATAGCAGGAATGGCCTTGGAGCAAGTATGGGATGAAAAAGAACTATACGAAACAATAAAGAAAAGCTACTGCTACAAAGACCTTGACAAAAAAGACTTCAACGAGATTCTTGATTATCTTGCTGGAAAATTTGTTGACCTTGAAGACAGGCACATCTACGCAAGAATCTGGAGAGCCGAAGGAAAGATAGGAAAAAAAGGAAAGCTCGGCAGGGTCATTTATATGACAAACGTGGGAACAATACCAGAAGAAAGCTACATAACAGTAAAAATAGGAGAACAGGTCATTGGAAAATTAGACGAGGCATTCCTTGAAAAACTAAAACCAGGAGATGTCTTTGTCCTTGGAGGAGACACGTACATGTTCAAGTTCTCAAGAGGAATGGTAGCACAAGTCCAGGCATCAAGCAACAGGCCACCAACAGTCCCAAGCTGGGCATCTGAAATGCTCCCACTAAGCTTTGACTTAGCATTAGAGATAGGAAGACTAAGACGCTTGATGTTTGAGCGCTTTAACGCAAAAAAATCAAAAACAGAAATGCTAAACTGGCTTCACGAATACTTATACACAGATGCAAAAGCAGCAAGCGCTGTCTATGAATACTTCAGAGAACAGTATGATTATTCAAAACAGATACCAAATGACAAGATGATTCTCATCGAGCATTATGATGATGACAGGCAGAAAAAAATAATATTCCACTCACTGTTCGGAAGAAGAGTAAATGACTGCCTCAGCAGGGCAGTTGCTTATGCAATATCAAGAAGCGAACACAAAGACGTGGAGCTCGGCATAAATGACAATGGCTTCTACATAACAGGAGACAAAAAAATAAACGCAGTGAGAGCAATAAAGCTCCTGAAAGCAGAAAAGCTTGACATGATAATGAAACTCGCAATAGAAAACTCAGAAGTATTCAAAAGAAGATTCAGGCACTGCGCAACAAGAGCAATGATGATACTAAGAAACTATCTTGGCCACCAGAAAAAAGTCGGAAGACAACAGGTCAGCTCAATGATACTCATGACTGCCCTTAAAAGAATAAGCAATGACTTCTCAATACTCAAAGAAACAAGAAGAGAAGTCCTTGAAGACCTGATGGACATAGAAAACACAAAAAAAATAATCAAAGGAATAGAGGACGGCAGCATAAAAATAGTTGAGATAGACACGCGAATACCAACACCATTTGCATTCAACCTGGCAATCCAGGGCTATGCTGACATAATGAAAATAGAAGACAAGCACGAATTCCTCAAAAGAATGCACGAAATGGTCCTTGTAAAAATCGGCCTGAAAAACCCCGAAGCTGAAATCAAGACAAACATAACCCAAGTAAAGGATTACAAAGAAATATTTGATGAAATAGAGAAAAAACAGCTCTCGGAAGAAGAGCAGAAACAAAAAGATTTGAAAATCATGGTCTGGAACCTGAAAAGAGTCCCTATGTTTGCAAAAGACGAACTAATCAAGCTGATTGATGGAGACAAGGAAATAAGAGCAGATGTCATTAATTCAATTGAGAAATACAAAGGAGAAATAAAAAAGAACTGGCCAAAAGAATTACAGGAATTTGTATTCAGGAGAATTAAAGAGATAAATTGAATTTTCAAGTATTTTAATATGCAAAAGTGTGTTGTTACTTATTGGTGGTTAAAAAAACGAAAGATTTAAATACTGTCCTTCTTTGTAGTTTTCTTATGAATAAGAACCTTTTACTAGATTTAAACGATTCCGACAATTATGCAATAAGCGTTATTTCAAGAGAAGAGGGATTGGCGGATACTGCTGCACATAGCAAAGATGCAAGCTGTGCTGTTATACGTCCCGGAGAAAATCCTAAGATAGATTTAGCTCGCTTTAATTTGAAGACGCATTCATTCAGAAGCCCTTTTCATATTGACGCTGATATGATTACTTATTCAAAATATGCATTAAAGCTTCATGCAAAACTCAAATTTTTATTTCCCCAAATGATTCCCAATTACTGACTAGAGCATCACATACTGAAATCGTTACTAATCTATCCGAAGGTCTTGCAAGAGGATTGTCTTTAAATGAAGATTTAGCAAAAGCTATTGCGAAAGGTCACGATATTGGCCACACCGCCTTTGGCCACGCAGGTGAAGAGGAATTAGAGCAGATATGCCAAGAAGAATTTTGCTATTGCAAAGTAAATGATCTAAAAACAAAAGACGCAACTATGTATGTTGAACTTGAGCGAAAATACGGTCCATTGAATGATGAAAACTTAAGAAAAAAAGTTCCAGTTCTTGAAAGAGTCTTAAAAGAAGAGTTTATGAATCAATTGAAACGAGAATTTTTTGTCCAAGTCAAAGATACAAGAATATTTTTACATGCAAAGCAAAGTTTCCGTTTGTTATGTGTTCTTGAAGGCAAAAAATTGACTGCTCAAACAGTGCATGGCATCATCAGCCACAATTATCCTTGGGATGAATATGGGAATTGGGAAATTGATCAGACTGAAAAAATAAAAAGAATAGAAGATCCAAATCCCCTTAAACAACGAAACCCTTTAGCATTTGTTATCGAACAGTACAAAGTAAATAAAGAACATCAGACCTATGAGGGGCAGGTAGTTAAATTTGCAGATTTTCTTGCATTTGCAATACACGATTTAGATGATGCACTGCGAGCAGAAAAATTAAAATTGAGTGATTTAGAGGCACGTTTCAAACAGAAATTTCCCGGTCTGGATTTTGACGAGTATCTTGTTGGACCT
>JAWABT010000026.1:0-5291 GCA_038884515.1 Candidatus Woesearchaeota archaeon
CAGGTCTTAAGCCAGGGAGGCATGATTATATAAATATTGTAATAAAAGATAAGTTAAGTAAAACAGCAGCTCCGAGAGAACTGCAAGGCCAGTCAGGCTATAAGACATATCTCTGCATTGTCTCAAGCACAAATCCTTGCAACACTGCAGCGCAGTTCACAATAAGTACAAATGCGACTCAATTGATCATTAATGACCTCGATCTTCAAGATGACCAGCAAAGAATAGGCAAGCTGAGCCCTGGGGCAAATATTTTGAAATATTATTCTGTTGATAAGTACAGGAATATTGAGGTTATTGGCAAGAGCATAACAATCCTTGCCTGCGATAAGTGTGCTGGACCAAAAGCCCTGGATATCAGGGTTGCGGGTGCAACAAAAATTAATGGCAGATATTATACCAATTCGCGTCTGCCCATCATTACTGTTGTCTTCAACGAGCCTGCCCAGATAACTGCAGCAAGTTTCTCAAAAGAGTCAACAGCTATTCCATTTACAGCAAGCCCCGCATCTGGCTTTAATAGCAGGTATGTCTTTAACATCAACACCCCGCTATCAGATGGGACCTATGTCTTTTCATTGAATGCTGTTGATAATAACTCAGTTCAGATGGACGATCCTGTTTTAATTGAGATTGTTATTGACACGACCCCGCCAACCGTAGCAATTTATCCTCCTGACAAGACAAATTATGAAACTGGCACAGTCGTGATCGGCCTTAATTTTAGTGAGCCAGTCTTGCTTGCAGGAACAACTCTTGATGAGATAATGTTTGTAAACAAGGTTGTAAAGAAAGCATTCCCAATAGAATTGGCATCAAAGCTCAGAACTTCGGATAACATGTCTTTTTCAGGCACAATATCAAACCTAAGGGAAGGCTTGAAGAGAATAAGTGTGCGCGCAACAGATTATGCATCTAATCCAATTTTTGCAAACTCAACATTCTCTATAATCACAGCAGCACCAAAAATAATGATAAAACAGCCAAGCTGGGGAATTGCTTCAGCTTATACCTTTGATTTGGTCTTTGAGACATCATCTGCTGCAACATGCAGGTATATCTATGATGTGCCGACCCCGCCACCAGAGGATCAGTTCGATACGCTCGCTGAATTTGATTCAACAGGTGGGATCGAGCATAGATTGTCTGGATTTAACAGAATACCCTTTGGTGATACAACAAAGCATAACATTCATGTTTACTGCAAGACAGAAAAGTTCGGAACAACCAAAGAAAGCTTTGAACTGTATGTTGACACAGTTGCTCCGCTGATTGTTTCAGCATATGCAACACCTAACCCAATTGCAGAACCAGTCTCTCCAAACGCATCCTCTTACGCAACTAGCCTGCAGGTGCAGACAAACAAAGAAGGGTTCTGCAAGTACAGCGCAACAAAGCAAAGCTTTAGTGAAATGGAAGGATATTTCCCTGGCTTTGACGAAGAGCCAAAACTCTCCCACTCTACAGAAATAACTGTAACACAGGCAACAAATCATACTTACTTTATTGCATGCAAAAGCCTGGCAGGACTGCCTTCCCCTACAGTGCCTGTCAAATTCTATGTTAACACGCAGATTTCTTTTGCTGTTAATAATACGACTCCAAAGTATACTAAAGATGGGCTGTTCTTCCTGCGCGTTGATAGCAATAAAAAATCATTTTGCTATTTCGGAGAAGACCAACAAGCTATTACGAATTGCTTTGGCAACTGTTCCTTTACAAGGGGGCATGTTCAGCAGGTAATGAAGCCTGCAGGAACTTACACGTTCTATGTTAAGTGCAATACTGGTGCAGGAGGAGAAATAAGCTCAGTGATTCCAATAACTGTGATTGTTGACAGCACTCCGCCAGTTATGCTCTGGGTTAATGACAGCACAACGCTTCCTGGAGAGCCAGACATTTCTTGGTATCCTGACAAATTAAGAGTTAGTTTCCTAGGATATGATAATGAGACAAAGGTTGCAAAATATTATTACATGCTCGAGACTGCCTTCACCAGAGAGATTCTTGTTAACTGGACGCCGAGCCTTGAGCTTAATGGCAGCCCGATTTTTGTAAAGACAAATGTTACTGATGGCACAAGGTATCTTTTTAGGGTTAAGGCAGTTAACCTCGCAGACCTTGAGGGAGAGCCAATGGCCAGCGATGGAGTTACAATTGATACAACAAAGATTCCCCCCGCATGCTTTGATGGCGAAATTAGTTCTGGGGAGAGTGATTTTGATTGCGGAGGCTCGTGTGCTGGCTGTGCAATCGGAAGACATTGTAATGCTAATACTGATTGCGACTCATTGTTCTGTCTAAATGGAACCTGTGAGGCACCCGCCTGTGATGATAGGATATGCAACGGCAGGGAAACAGATGTTGATTGCGGCGGTGCTGTCTGTGCAAAGTGTGCTCTTGAGAAATCATGCACAGAAGATGCTGACTGTGAATCAAATAAGTGTAAAGGGGCAAAGTGCGTGATTCCTGATGTTTGTGAGAATGAAGTTCTTGATGGAACAGAATCAGATATTGATTGTGGAGGCTCCTGCCCAAACAGGTGTTTTGAGGGACAAAATTGCAATACAAATGATGACTGCAGTCCAGAACTCGGATGCTATGATAATACCTGCGGCATACCAAAAGATCTTGATGCAGACAATGTTCCTGATAATATTGACAAGTGCCCAGCCACTCCCGTTGGGGAGAGTGTTGATGAGTTAGGGTGCGCTCCATCGCAGAGCTTTAGCTGCGGTGACGAGATTGACGACGCATGGAGAATAAAATATTTTGGAAGCGCCCTCTGTGTTGAAGAGGGAGCCCTGACAGCTGACATTGACAAAGACCAATTGACTAATGTTGAGGAGTATCGCGCAGGCACAAACCCAACTGCACGCGACACTGACCGCGATGGCTGGTCTGATAGCGAAGAACTACAGAAAGGGACGAACCCGCTTGACAAAAAATCCCATCCTACGTCAGTATTCTTTACAATCATCAAAATACTGTTCCTGCTCGTTCTGCTTGGTGGAGGAGGATACAGCATTTATTATGGCTACAAGAGAGGCTATTTCCAGCGAGTGGTTGAGGAATTAAAAAAGAGATTCAAAAAAGAGGCAGCTCCAGAATTGGTTACTCCAGAGGTAAAGCCAAAGCCAGCCGTACTTCCTGCAAGGCCCCCTCCGCTTGAAAAGATTGCCCAGCTAAGGAAGTTTGTTAAGAAAAAAGAGGCAGCTCCAGAAGAATTTGTTCCATTAGAAGAGATTAAAAAACAAATCGAAGGGCCTAGAACCATTGAGAAATTAAGGGAGCTGAAGAAAAAGCCAAAGCTTGTTGAGATGAGGCCAAAGGCAGGGGCGATCGCGCGTCTCAAAGGCATAAAAGAACAACCAACAGAGGACGCAATCTCAAGATTAAAGAAATTAAAGAAAGCAAAATGAGAAAAGCCCAGATGATCGGTCAGATTTTTATATTTGTGCTAGCTGCGCTCATATTCATTCTTATCCTAACTTACGGGTATCGTGCAATCTCTAATTTTCTCCAGCGCTCTGAGCAGGTTGCCTTGATTGATTTCAAGACAGATCTCGAATCAGCGGTTGAGACGATAAAGAGAGATTATGGCAGTGTCAAGAAAATTGAGCTGCTTGTTCCAAAAAGATACACAGAGGTTTGCTTTGTTGATCCTGACAAGTCAAAAAGGCCAGGAGACCTTGAGCAGGAAAGGCCTTTGATGTATGCTACCTGGCTTGCTGGAAGCGAGAATGTCTTTCTTGTTCCAAAGCAGGAGGCTCCAATTTATCTTGAGGACATAGCTGTTGAAGGTGGCTACACTTGCATTAGTGCAAGCCACGGCAAGATATCCCTTAGGCTTGAGGGTACTGGCAGGAAGGCAAAGATTTCTGAATGGCTTGCTGAGTGAATGAAAAAAATGAAAAAGAAGGGGTTTGAGATGCAGTTTCACTGGGTATTCATTTTGATAGCAGGAGCTATCATTCTTGCGTTCTTTTTTTCTCTTGTGCAGAAGCAAAGAGCTCTTTCAGAAGAAAAGCTTTCCATAACCCTCGCTACAGACATGGAAGCAGTTTTTTCAGGAGCTATTGAGAGCAAAGGCACTGCTCAGCCTTTGGTTATTCCAAGGACAGGCATTGCCTTTTCTTGCTCTCAAGCATGCGAATGCAATTTTGTCATAGGCAAAAAGGCAACAGAGTTTCGCGACAAGATACTATTTGCTCCGAGTCTTCTTTCTGGCCAGAATGCTGTTGCCTGGGCCCAGGAGCTAAAGATGCCTTTCAGGGTTGCTAATTTTCTGTATTTAACAAATCCAAACATAAAGTATTACCTTGTTTATGAAGCATCAAATCAGGATTCATTGAAGCTTTACCGCATCATAAGTGATGCCCTTCCTCAAGGGCTTAATCTCGAGTCAATTGACAGCACAGGCAAGGTAAAAGGCCTGAAGGCAGGTGGTTTCCAGGAGACAAAATTTGTTTTCCTTGACATAACGAGTGATGTAGAATCTGTCCTCGTCGGCCTTGATAGGTCTTTCAGGAAAGAGAAGGTTTCAGCAGTGCTTGTGCAGCCAGCATCAAAGCTTGTTTCTTTTTTCGAAAAAGAAAACAGTAACTCCCTTGAGTTCAGTAAGAGCTTGTCTGTTTTCATAGGTGAGCCTTCTATTTTTGCAGCAATTTTTTCATCTGACAGTCAGATGTACGAATGCGGCATGAGGTCTGCTTTCTCAAGGCTTTCGCATGTTGCGCAGATAATTTATGAGCGGGCGCAAAAATTGCAGGACGAGATGCAGCTGCAGAACAGGACAGAGTGCATTTATCTTCTTGATTCTCTCGAGTCAATCAAGGAGTCTTCGAATCAGATTGTTTCTGCTCCTCTGATTTACGAGAAAATCCAGGATGTTAATAATATTGTTTCACAGGAAGAGGCTCTTGAGCGGGAAAACAGGAACATAATACAGCTTTCCTGTCCGGAGATATACTAAAATGGATAAAGCCCAGATTAAGATGTTTGAGACAATAGGTGTGTTAGTTATATTTTTCTTTCTGCTTGTTGCAGCTGCTTCATTTTATTTTCAAATACAAAAGAGCTCATTGCAGAGGGAGCTTGACAAGCAGGTTCAGCTGAGGGCAATGCAGGTTGTCCAGAGAGCATTGCACATGCCAGAGCTTGACTGTTCTTTTGTCAATGTGCAGAAAGATAATTGCTTTGATTTGTTGAAGATGAGTGCTTTAAGCTCTCATCTCGGCACTAATCCTCAGGAGGATTATCTTGTTGATTATTACAGCATTTTTGGGTTT
>JAWABT010000027.1:0-9028 GCA_038884515.1 Candidatus Woesearchaeota archaeon
GTTATGTTCGAAACATACTTTACTTTATATCCTTTATAGCGAAGATACCTGTTAAGCAAATCACCAAAAGCATATGCACGATAATTGCCAATATGCGGGTAGTCATAGACAGTTGGACCGCAGATATACATACCAACATGGCCCTCTACAAGAGGCTTGAAAACCTCTTTCTTCCTTGACATGGTGTTAAAAAGCTTAAGTACCATAACTAAAAGCAAAGATAGAGGGTATATAAAATTATCTCTTTATTTCTTTTTACATACAAACAGGCAATGGTCTTTCTGGTAAGGATCAAGAAGAATTTTCTCTAAGACAGTAAGTTTCTGCTCAAGCATTTTCTGCACCTGTTCAAAAATAATTGCTGGCTGCTTGGTGACATCAATGCTTCTTGACTTGACAACAAGAAGAGCAAAACAATCTTTCTTGAGAAACAAATCAACATTCTTCAAGAAAATTTCGACCTGGTTCTTCTGGGCAATATCCTGATAAACCCAGTCAACTTGAATTATCTTATCCTTATAAGTATCTGGTTGGTTTGCATCTGCAAGAATGGGGGCAATATTAGGCCTCTGCTCGCAAACAAAAACAAGCTCCCTGACAACCCTGGGAGCAGAATCAAGAGCAAAAACAAAACCATCCCTGCCAACAATATCTGAAACATGGCTTGCAGTTGTTCCTGTGCTCGCACCAAGATAAAGAACAACACTGCCTGGAACAAGACCTATCTGCTTTAATCCTTTTATTATTGCTGCAGATAGCTTGCTGTTTAATGGATTCCATTCCCTGTATTCAGCATCACCTTCTTTTATCAGCCGCTCGCCATAGACAGATATTCCTGGAGCAAGATTTCTGGTAAGAATCAGTTTCTTTCTTCCCTGCTTTAATTCAAACATGCCTTGGAAAAAATGCTCTTTAATCATTTTTTTCTGAACCTTGCCTCAAGAGCTTCTTTTAGCTTGTCCCCAACAAACTTTCCCTTGAAATAATCAACTTTTGCAGCAATTGATAACTTATCAGCAATAGCTCTTGCAATTTTCCCCTTTTCACTTAATTTGGCTTTTTCAACCAAAGGATGCTGCACAAGTATGCCGTGCTTAGGACTCTTTCCAAGCCCCCTTATGTGCCTGAACAGGGCTTTTTCAGCGCCAAGCAATTGTATTGTTGATGCAGGAAGCTCTGAAAGTCTCTTAAGAGAGCCTGCAAAAGAAAGAAGCTTTGCACCAAGCAATGCCCCTGTAATTGCTGTAATGTTAGGGCATGTTTCCTGCATAGCAACATTTATATAACGCTCAAGGTATTTCCTAAAAACATAAACACAATTGAGAGTTCTTGCAAGCTCAAGGACTGCATTAAGGTCTTTTTTCTCAAGGTCAGCACCCATGCTCTGAGATTCTTCAACCCCAAGTGAGCGCAGCAAATCTTTTCTTGACATTGAAACAACCAATTCTGAGAACTTCTCATTTGAATGAACTATTTTTGTAAATTCTGGATTATAATATCCATACCATTCCCTCAATCTACTCGCAAAAATGCTTGAGACCTTGTCAGTATCATCAATGCAGTTAATTGCCTGTATTACAAGCAAATCTTTTGTCAGAGAATTCTTAACCGCTCTTTTTGCAGCAAGGATGCTCTGTTCTCTGATTTTTTTAAAGTCAATCATAAAGAAATACTGTGCCTGCGTATTTAAAAAGTTATTGCTGCTGTTTTATCTTACCTGCCTTAAACTTGCCAATAAACTTTGAGAAAGTTTTTTTCTTAGAGCAAAAGCACCAAACAATATGCAGTACACAATTAGCGTCAAGAACTTGGCAGAGATGTCAGCAAAAGATGCGTTATAGATTATTGTGCTTCTCAACAAGTCACTTCCGATAATAAAAGGATTAAACTCCGCAACCCTTAATAACGGCTCAGGCATACTCTCTATCGGAATAATTACATCTGACATAAACAAAAGAACACTTCCTGCAGATATCCCTGCAAGAGTTGCTGTTTCTTCTGAATTAAACAGATAACCGATTATCATACCAAGGAAAGTAAATGACGTAATCAATGCAAGAAGCACAAGAATAGTGTAGTGAAATCCTGAGAATATCTGCGAGCTAAAGAATATTGCAGCAATTGCAAGTATCACAACTGTTTGGAGAAGCATAAGGAAAAAGCAACTGAAGAAAGTAGCTAAAATAAAGATTATATCCTTAACTGGCATCATATAATTCCTGAAATAAGCGGAGGATGTCTTCTCAAGCAGTATCATGGTCGGAGCAAGAAGCAGGGCTGTGAACAGCAAGACAAGCACAATGAGCGTTGGAGATACATAATTAAGATATGTCTTCTCAGAGGTTATTGGCTTTATCTCAGTGACAATCGGCTGTACAAGAGCCTCAGGATCCTTGACCTCGACTGCCTTTATCATATTCTCGATATTGTTGAATGTCTTCTGGACATTAAGCAGGTTTTTCAGCGAGGCATCGAGCTGGTCTCTTATTATAGCAAGTTCATCAAGAGTGGTATCGCGTTCTTTAACTGCAGAATCAAGCTGTGCCTTTGTCTGCGTGAGTTTGCCGATAATTTTGTTGATAGCTTCCTCAAACTCTGCATTCTCGGTTGAAACAAGCTGTTCTGTTGTCTTCATCTTATCTTCAAGCGCAGCAATATCCTCAACATTATCTTTCAAAGAATCCATTAAGTTCTGCTTTGCAGCATCACTTAAAGTGCTGGCAGGAAGGCTTCCGCTGAGTGTGCTCATATATTCTTTTGCCCTCTGAAGCGACTGCCTCCCTATGCTTAATGAATTATCAACCCAGTGCTTAACCTTGTTTTTTGCGCGATCAAGCTCATTCACACCAATCTCATTCACATCAAATCCGAGATCAACCTCTTCAAGACGAACGCTTATGTCTGTGACACGCCTGCCCATCTCATCATTTGCTGTTGTCAACTGGACAAGTGATGGTTTTTTGCTGGCAATCTCCTTGCTTGAAAACTCAAGCGCATTCACAAGGATTGTTGTAAGATTCCTGCTCATCTCCATTGACTTCTCAGAAAGCCTTGTTGTCATGACATTAAGAACTGTCCAGACAAGATTAATTTTGGAATAATCAACAAAGAAGGTTATTTTGTTTGAATTATTGCTGGCAATCTCAAAATTAGGCGAGAAAATAATACAAGTATGAACCTCCCCAAGCTCTATCCCCTTGGTGCAAGAGCCTGAATCAGGATACCTTATGACCTTGAACTGTTTTTGCGAGAGTTTCTCAATAAAAGAGTTTGAGACATCATTATATTTTTCTGAGAAAGTGCCTATCTTAACAGAATAAAGGTCTGAATTATCAAAAGCAAGACCGGCAAGAAGGATTATCAACAGAGGGCCGAGCACAACTATAAGAGCAGATGATTTAGCTCTGACGAGCATCTTTATGTTTTTCTTTACTAATGCCGCGAGATTTGCCAGCATGCTTTTTTCAAATTTCATTTCTTTCAGTATCCTCTTATTTTTTGACCATGCTCTCAAAGACCTCTCCAAGAGATGGCTTGGACATGTTAAGCTTCACTATCTGGTCTTTGCTTGCATCAATATATTCTGACAGCCAAGAGAGTGCCTGTCTCGGATTAGCTGTGCTGAGCGTCATGCTATTGCCCTGCACCTGATACTTTATGCTTTTGAGCCGTGAAATTCCTTTTATCAGCGAATCATATTTTTTGGTTTTTGTCTCAATCTGGATAGCATAATTCTTTGAGTATGCAGCAATCACCTCATCTATCGCTCCTACCTTACTAACTGTTCTATTGCTAAGCACAGCAACCCTATCACAACCATCCTCTATCTCACTAACGAAGTGAGAAGCAACAATGATTGTGGTCCCTCTCTCATTTATCTTTTCAATAAGATTCCACATCTGTTTCCTTAACAAAGGGTCGAGGTCTGCTGTTGGCTCATCAAGAATCAACACCTTTGGCTCGTGAATCATTGCACAGGCAATGTCAAGCCTTTTCTGCATCCCGCCAGAAAGGTGCTGTGCAATCACATCTGCAGAATCACTAAGGCCAACAAGCTCCAGCAGGTCATTAATCCTTGCATTAAGCAAAACAGGATTTATGCCATAGAGCGAGCCGAAATGCTGGAGATTCTCCCGCACAGTCAGCTTGTTATAAAAAGACGTGTTCTGAGTTGAAAACCCATATAAAGTCTTCACCAGCTCTGGACTCTGGAATATTGTTGTCACAGAACCATCTGAGAGCTTAACTGCAATCTCACCTGAATCTGGCTCAAGAAAACCCACAATCATGTTAAGCAGAGTTGTCTTGCCTGTCCCGCTCAAGCCAATTATCCCAAAAATCTCGCCTGGAACAATCTCGAGATTTACATTCTCTAGAACAACATGCTCACCAAACTTCTTTGAGACATTATTAAGCATAATCAAGGCACTTGTGGGCAGGCGCTCAAGCCTCTTTACTTTTTTGGCTATCTTTTCAAGATATTCATCAACAAGTATCTGAGGCCAGCCAGCTGAAAGAAGACTTGTTCTTGTATCTGGCTTTGAAGCAGTATTTAATATAGAACGCACTACTTTAGTCTTTTTTGCCTCTTTTTCCTTCATATTTTACATATTTGATGTAACAAATTAAAAATTAGTGTTACCATTTATTAGTAATCATTGAGAAAATTATATATATTAGTGCAAAAATCAAATACTAAGGATTTCCCAAAGGTGAATCATGAATTGTGATATTTGCGGAAGAGACGCTCCGCTCTACACAATACTTGTGGAAGGCAGCGAGCTAAAGGTATGTGAGAGATGCAGCTCTACAGGAAAAATAATAAAAAAACCTGAGATTGCACTTCCTATAAAGAAATCAAACAAGCAAGAGCCAATAAAAAAAGCAAAAACCGTCAAAGAGCTTGTTGAAACAATAGTTGAAGATTATGCAACACGCATAAGAAAAGCAAGAGAAAAAACAGGAATGACCCAAAAAGAATTTGCAAAAAAAATAAATGAGAAAGAATCAATCGTGCACAAGCTTGAAACAGGAAGCTTTGAACCACCTGTTGCACTTGCCAAAAAACTTGAAAAGCTTCTTAAGATAAAACTTATCGAGCAGACAGAGCAAGAGAAAGAAATTGTCCAGGAAAAAAAGGAAAAATCAGAAGGGCTGACAATAGGAGACATTCTTAAAATCAAGTAGACTTGTAATTCCTAAAGATAACGTACCAACATTTTTCTTTTTTTGCATCATATACTTTTTCAAAAGTAGTCTCTAAGAATTTGATTGTGAAATTCGTCTCTTTTTCACACTCTAAGTCACCAGGAGGACAGATTATGCCGCCACCACAATTATCCAGAAAAACATACTCTATGTTACCTATACTCTCAATAAGATAAGTATTGAATGTCTTTGAAACTCCCGTATCATAAATTGGGTAATATATCTTATTTATTTTTGCATCTGTGAAAAAACTAATGACAGGATTAGCAGACCAAACCTCGCCGCGCACTATTTTGCCTTGAAGATATTTAAAATATCCAATGCTTGCATCATCATAAGATGTCACCTCATTTCCAATAAAAAAAAGAGCACAATTAAAGACAGAAATGCCTATTACAAGCACAAGGATGATATCATATAGTTTGCTTGATTTTCTGGCAAGCCAACTTATGCCAAGCCCGCTGAAAAGGCAGACAAAAGGAATAAATACAGTGAGATACCTGTAGTCTCTGCAATGCATCTGCGAGAAATATATTAATGGCACAAATAAGGCAAGCAGGGGCAGCAATCTTGATTTCTTGAAATTAGCAAAATAAACAGCAAGGCCAAGTAATGCAAAAATATGCAGATAATTTTCAACAAAAATCATTTGAAAATAATGCCACCAAGGTTTATATCTTAACACATTACAACCAAGAACATTCAATATCGTGCGCCTTGCCTCAAGGAATGGCAACAAAGCATTCCCGTAAAAAACCTGATAAAGTATAAGCACAGGAAGCATAGGAATGATGAATCCTATTACGAGCTTTAATATGCCTTTAATATCTTTATTTAAAAAAAGAGCTATGCCGAGCACTACAATAAAAATTCCTGCTGGAAACTTTGTTAGGCAAGCAATTGCCATAAAAAATCCTGCAAGATATAAGCGCCTGATAGCAAAAAGATATATTGAAAGAAGAATAAAAAATATCGTTGGAACTTCAGAATAAAGATGAAAGCTGAGATAAAAAAATATTGAGCTAAATGCAAACAGGATTGCTGAAATTGTTGCTGTCTTTTCATCAAAATAATGCTGCACTATCTGATAAAAAATGAAAATTGCACCAAGTGAAAGCAGCAGCTGAAGAAGCTCTCCGAAGAAAAGAATGTCAAGACCAAGAAACCACAATGAGCCAAGCATAAATGGCAAGATGGGCGGCCTTATATGTTCCCACAAACCAGACTGCCCTGCTGAAAAAATATACTTGCCCATGCCAACATAAACACCGGAATCCCACCACAGCTCATGAAAGCCTGGCAGGAAAACAAGATGGAGAACAAGTGCAAGAAGGATAATTATCAAGATGTTTCTATGCCTTGAAAAAAAGTTTGCAAAATTCATTTTTAGCCATTGATTTTATTTTGACGAATTAACTTAATTATGGTAGCATTAAGCTCTCCGGTATATGTAAGACCCTCTTTCTTTATACCATTAAAAATTATGGTGGGAGCTTTAGTGACGTTGAACATTTGGGCCAGAAGAGTGACAAGAGGCTCGTCTTTGTATTCTTTATCTAAAGTAAGTACAACAACCTGCCTGTCAAAGGATTTTGCAACATCCTCGAGAATAAAGCCCTGCCGTTCACTCTCGTCCTGATCTATCTCATAAAAATAAAGTATAGGAATAATCTTTTGCCCGCATTCAGCATTATACTTCTCAACAAGTGTGAAGAAATTCAGTTCAAGAAGGAAATATTTTCTTTTCAAATAGTCAAAATCTTTCTTTTTGAAAAAACTAAACTTAGCATAGCTGCCTAAATCAACACCGACCTGGCGTATCTCTTCTTTCAAATCAGATATTCTAACATCAAGTGCTTCACATCTTTTGCCACCAAAAAGATCTAGCATTTCTTGCTCGAGTAAGTAAGATTGCGTACTAAGTTCATGACTTGACATCACTTTATTTATTGCGTCAAACCTTATAAAATCAAGACCATAATTAAGAAGTATCCCTGCTGCAAAAATCATGCATGTCAAAATAAAACTATTAAGTATAATACTTATGTGTTTCATTTCCTAGCCAGTTACCCCAAGCACGGACTTTATATTATCGTAAGAAGTTAAACCGGTCTTCTTTGTTTTGTAATTTATTACAAGACTGGGTCCCTGGTCAATACCATAATTAATCTCAAGGAATTTAAGTTCTTTAGAGTAATTAAACTCAATTGCAAACACTTTTATGCCATACTTTTCAACAAACTTATCAAGTATGATTCCCTGCTCCTTTGATGCAGTATCATTTTGTTTATAATAAAAAAGCACAACAGGGGTATTGATTTTACAATCGCGATTAAGCTTATAATAAAGAAGATATGTTTTTATCTGCATTAGATGATACTTTAGTTTCAGTGTGTGATAGTTTTCCTCGCCAAGATCCTGCTTTGCTGTCTCTGTGCCAAGAATCTTGCCAAGTTGCCAGAGCTCGCTTGAAAGCTCAGAGAGCCTTGCCTGCGCAAGATCACAGCTCTGGTTAAAGCCCTGCAAAATCTCCTGCTCAAGAAGGTATGACTCTGTTGAAAGCTCACTCTGCCTTATAAAACGGTCTGCCTTCTTCAGCTCAGAATTGCCAAGGCTATTGCCAACTATAATACCTATAACAAATGCAAAGATAAGAAGAAGCGTGCTGAGAAATAACTGCTTCTTCATGGACTTACCACTTCCTTTTATTTCTGGTTATCTCTTGTGCAATTGCAGATAGCCAGTGCAAAGTCGTGATATAAGGAGATAAGAGGAAGTAAAGAAATATCCAGTGCAGGTAGCAAAGAATTTTTTCTTTCATCTGCGCATGAGCAATATAAATGACTAAAGCACCGAGTAAAGTTGTGGCAACCAGCGGAAAAGTTATCTGCACATTCTGACCGAGGAAAAACTGATTCAGCGTTGGAAAGTCAAGAACATGCTCTATAAAGTAATTAGGAATTGTGAGACTTCTTGAAATAAGTTCATAATAATCGCGTATTCCGCCAAAAGATACAATAGCAACTGTACTGATTAGCAACAGTACTGCTAAAACATTAACTGGAAGCTGGAACATGCCGAACAAGCCATATTTTTTGCTGAAAAACATAGAACGGTATTTTAGATGATTGTATATAAATCCCCTGAACCACCTTATTCTCTGACGCCAGAGTGATTTCCAATTGTTAGGAACGTGCGTATAGCCAATAGCGTCCCACTCCATTCTAACCAAATAGCCATTCTTTTTCAGCCTTAAAGCGAGCTCAAGATCCTCTGTGCCCGCACTATCCTTGGAAAATCCTCCGATTTTCTTTAGGATTGCTTTATTGAAAACGCACATAACACCGTGAGTCAAAAATAATGTATCAACAGAAGCCATCAATCTTCTTATCAAATTACTTAGTATATACTCTACTCGCTGTAGCTTTTCATAAACATTTTTTGGCTCATCAACCTTCACAACTGAAATAATGCCGCCCATTTTCGGGTCATTAAAATGAGGAAGGATTTTTTTCAGCACAGCACTATCAACCCTTGAGTCAGCATCAACAACACCGAAGAAATCACCAGATGCAATCTCCAAAGCAGAATTAACTGCAGCAACTTTTCCTGCATTTTTTTTCTTATCAATAAGTTTTATATTAAAGCTGGTATTTTGCTTGATTATTCTACGAACAATATCTGCTGTGTTATCTGTGGAACCATCGTTTACGACAATTATTTCAAATTTTTCTTTAGGGTAATCCAGATTCATAAGAGAATCTATTGTGCGGACAATATTTGTTTTTGTTTCATTGTATACAGGAATAGCTATTGTTAT
>JAWABT010000028.1:0-8955 GCA_038884515.1 Candidatus Woesearchaeota archaeon
TGATCCAATACTTTTTATTTAAATCAATGTTATTGGCAAGAATTGTTTCTATGCTTGTAGGGGTGGGTTTTATTCCTGCAGATTGCAGTTGGTTGATTGTATGAAGGCCGTTTGCGTTCCAAAGATGTAAAAGGATAACTTCTTCTCCTTTATTCGCACACACATCTGCATAAAATTGTGCGATTGTCCAATCAAATATCGAGCCAAGCGTGGGTTTTGCTTTTAGCTGATGTGGTGTAACGTAAATGATGTGTTTCATTGTTTGCCCTCATATAATTGAAATACTTGTTTATCCAGTTCTTGAAGAAACTGATATGCCTTTGGAATAATTTCAGGTCCAAACTTGTTTGTTTTTTTATACTTTAAAAAATAAGTTCCGGGTTTTGAAAGAACAAATTGTGTGTGGATCTTTTTTGTGGCTTCTTCCTTGCTTAAAGGCCACATTCCTTTTGCAGCAAGAGCATATTGGCATGCATAAATACAGAGATTCGCTGCTTTGCGTTGTTCGGCTATTGATTCTGTTGTATTGATCATTAATTTTCTTAACTGGTAAACATAGGAGTTTAACATTTTGACTGCTTCAAGAGAAATATCCTCTTGTTTGATATTAGCTGTGAATGGATTGCTTCCGAGAACAGGTGTTGCAAATTTGCTAAATTCAGCTTGTACGTAATATTCCCGGTTATGATGCCAAAAACATAGGCCTCTCTTTGAAGGCAGTTCATCAACCGAGTGTGCATTGATATCTATTGGCATCAAAAGTGCAGTTTGCAACTTTTGTCTTATATCTCGAATTTTATAAATAATTTCTGGTGTGGCCTTTTTTAATATAATAAGCAAATCAATATCACTGTCTTGATTTGCGCCTCCATCTATTGAACTCCCATAAAGTAAAGCATGTGCTATATGTTTTTCTATTGGTTTTAAATATTGTTTTATGATTGTTTTAATATAAGTTTTTTGAATCATTTTCTTATTTCTTATATTAGTAATATTCTTTATATGTTTTTTCTTATTTTTTCCGAAGATTTTCCGACGATTGCCGGAGATTTTTCGATAATTTTGAAAAAATACCGCAAATTTTCCGGATTTAGCCTTCATTTCCGAAAAATTTACGGCCACACTTAATTTGATTTTTTGATTCCTGAATAGCTATTTATTTATCCAATTCAGCTAATATTTTTTGTGTTCTTTCCAGCAAAGGTCTGTATTCTGCTTCAGCACACTTTTTTGCTTGTTTTGCTTCTTCCTCAGTGATTTGACCATTGTTATCTTTATCCATGTTCTTAAGCAGATTTATTTCTTCATCAAGGCTAAGCTGGTGTGACATTTTATACCAGTCGAAAGCCTCCTTTATATGCGCGTCAGCCCGTATATCGATACCGGTTATTGTATTCTTCCTTGGACCTGCAAGATACGAATTATCTTGAATTTGTGTTGCTGCACATCCACTAACTCCGATCAGTGCACCGCATAGTGCCGCATTTCTACCTACATTTCTGATCATTTCTGTTATTTTTCTCATGTTTCATCCCTCTCTGTTTGTGTTATCTATGTAGTTACCAATTAGTAGTTACTCTTACATATATATACTTTTTGTATATATTTATTAAAGAAAATACATAATGTATCTTTTTAAAAAAGTTTAAATATAAGCTCTTTCTTATTGGGCTTATGAAGCGAAAAATCATCGAACATGGTACCTCAAATGCCCTGATTCTGCCAAGGAAATGGTTTGATAAGTATGGGCTTAAACGAGGCGAAGAGTTAGATATAGAAGAATCAGGCCCGAAGTTAATTGTTAGTGCCGAAAAGATAAAAGCAATTAAGGATATAATTAAAATACAGCAAGAACCTTTCATTCCATATACTCATAATATTATAGGCAAGATATTTTATGCAGGTTATGATCATATAGAAGTTGTTGTTTGCGATAAAACAGATATGGATGTTTCTGTGGCAAAAGCTCTTCAAAATATTATGGGTCTTGAGCTAGTTGAAAAGGGTGATAACAAAATTGCCTTTGATGTGATAATTCAAGAATCGCAAGACTTGTTTGAAAAATATGAGCATAAAACTTTTCAGACAGCCATTGAGTATGCAAAATGGATATTGAGCTGTTTAGAAACAAAAAATCAGAACGGCTTAGATGACATGACACTTGAAATCCTGAACAATAAATTTTCTCTTTTCTGCGAAAGATACTTGAATAAAGTTCTTCCCAAAGATTGTTCTTTTCATTATACCATTTTATTGAATCTGGAGCAAATTGCTGATGAATTTAAGCATATTGCTCATCAAATTAAAGAGAAAAAAATAAAAGTATCTAAAGAAAGCATTGTTTATTTTAAAAAAGCAATTATTTATCTTGAAGATCTTTATCAACTATTCTGTAACTTTGATACAAGTATTCATTCAAGTATGTATCGCAATAAAATAAAACTTATTAATTATGGCTATGAACTTTGTTTAATAAAACCCGGTTCTGAAGCAATTGTCATAGGGCATCTTAATGATGTAATACGGCATGCCTTCAATTGTATGGGTCCAATATTTGCATTAAATCTTTCTAAGTTTAAACTGGAATAAGTATCTTTTCAGTCCACAGTGAACAGTTCAGAATCATGCCCGACATCAAATAACCCGAGTCTTGCTCCTGCATCCAGCCATCCGTGTGCGTAATTGAGTGCTGCAAATGCGGTTACTATGTCTCCTTTTTCCTTGAAGTGCTTTGCATCTTCAAAATATCTTTTAGCCATGTCCAGGAAGTCTTCTGCTTTTGCTTTCCAGTCTATTTTTTGCTCAGGAGATATTTTTACTTTGGCAAGGGCTCTTTTTGTGTAGTCAAAGTATTTCTCTAGCTTTTCTGGGGTTATCTTGTTTTGTTCCATTAGCTTTTTATAATCCGTTAGTGTTTTTAAAGCTTATGGGGCGCGTCGTGAGTGTTGATGTTGTTTTAAGGAGAAAGCAGGCAGAAGATGTTTATCAGAAAAAATCCCGGTTATTATTATACAAGCCTGAGCGTCTTGAAAAGCTTAACAGGGATTATGCTTTGCTTATGCAGATTCTTGATTTGTACAGCCAGGGCCTATTGAAGAAGGATATTGCAGCAACAGTTGGTGTTCGCCAGCAAAAAATTTCTGCATGGCTTTGCAGGGATTTTCCTATTTCTTTCAGGCTTTCCTGCTCAAAACGCAAGAAGATTGATGTCAAAAAAATCAAGAAATCTCCTTGTTTCTTTTACTTGCTTGGTGCTTACCAGCCGAGGGTTAAGGCAATAAACCCTAAGTATCTCAGTATTAAGTCAAAGGACTCCTGGCTTGAGGAAAAAATATATGATTGCCTTGTTAATCTTTTTGGTGAAACAGTGCAGTCAAAGCGTAATTTTTATGAGTCGCGTTCATTGATGGAGTATATTGTTGAGGAGACAGATGACAACAGGAATTTGCCGCGCAGCATGCAAGGCATTGCAAGGCGCGAGAATGCTTATTTGAATGGGCTTTTTGATTCTAGGGCTTGCGTGTCTTCTTATAATTACAAGACTTCTGGTTGTTTTGTTGAGAGAAAAAAGCCGATTATCTTTATTCATGTTACTAATGAGGATTTGATTTCAAAAATAAAAGAGCTTCTTTTAAAGCACGGTATTTGTTCGAGTTATGTTACAGACAAGCGTGATGGCAAGAGGTGTCTTTCTATAAATGAGTTTGATTCTCTTAAAAACTGTTTGAGGTATTTTTCAAAAGATTCACCAAAAAAAGAGAAGCTTTCTGAATTGATACACTATGTTCAGTATTCAAAAATGCGTGCCAAGGTGCTTAGAGAGAAGATGCTTAAGCCCCAGCCTAATACGTTCAATAAAAAATTTTATAAAAAAGAATATAAAGTTTATTATTAGGCAGCTGGCTTTTCAGCAGTCATTCCGCGTGGCAATGGCCTTTTGACTGTCAGGGGAAGCACGTCTTTCTCATATTCTATCTTTGCTATCTCGATAGGGTTGTAGTGCATCTCTTGGAGCTGCTTTTCTGTTAGTTTTACAAGGAATGGTGCTCCCATGCTTATCTGGAGTGCTCTTGAGCCGAGCATTCTTGCAATTTCGAATTTTGTGAATTTTTCTTTTTCTTCAGCCATAATGATCACCTTTATTTCAGGAATTTCCTCAGTTCTTTTGACTTGTCTTGCACTATTTCTATCATTTTGTCTATCTCTTCAGCTGATAGGGGCGTTTCTCCTCCTTTCTGAAGTGCGTGCACTGTTCCGTCTTTTGAGACAGCAACTGTGAGTCTTGCGTCAGCAAGCTTTTCCTCTTCTGGGGTTGGGTCGACAAGCATGAACTCGCCGATTTTTATTACTGTTATTTCTATTGGCTCTTTTGCTATCGGTAGCTTCTTGTTTGTTTTTATTTCCCAGTTGACTGTGCCGTCTTCAAGCAGTTGTGGGTATTTTGTGTCTTTGAGTGCTGCTATTGCTCCGAGTGCTGCTGCGTCAAGGAGGTTGCCTGCGTCATTGAGCGGGCAGATGTCTATCATTACGCTCCAGACCTTTTCTTTGGGTGTTATGCATAGCTCTTCTGCTTTTATTGCTTTGCTTTCCCTAAGGCCTCTGTCAACTACTCTTGCGATTTCTATTGACTGGTCTCCTGGAGGTCCTGCTTCGAACGCAGGATTTGCTATTGGCCTTAGTTCTGAGTTGACCATTAGGTTTCCTTTGTCTGGCGTGTCTGGGTATGGTGTCTCGACTGCCATTTTTACTCCGACAAACACGTCTGTCTCGCCGATTTTTACCCGTGCGCTGCCTTCTGCGCTGTTTGTTACATTTTGCTCAACCACTATCGGCCTGAACTCAAGGAGTTTTCTGCCGTCGTATCTTATTCCTTTTTGTAGTGATTTTAATATGTGTTCTTTTTCCATTTTATTCTACCTTGTATTTTTCTTTTAGTGCTTTTTGCATTACTGCATATATTTCCATGCATTTTTCTTTTCCTTTCTTCAGCAGTTCCTGGAGTTGTTCTCTTGATGCTTCTCCGTCAAGCTGGAGCAGGGAGAACTTGTCCATGTTTGGTATGTATGCCATTGGGACGTCTGTTGCTTCAAGGATGCAGTCTTCGTGGCCGTTGACATCTGCAATCATCTCTCCGTTTAGTAAGCCCATTGATAGTGAGCAGACGAGGTCTTTCATTTCAAGGCCTGCATCTGCGAGTGCCATTGATGCCGCGCATATTCCTGCGCATCTTGTTCCCGCGTCTGTCTGTGGAAGCTCTATGAAGACATCTACAACAGCGTTTGGGTAGTCTGAGAGGTCTAGCACTGGCATGAGTGCTTTTTCTGTTATGACTGAGATTTCTCTTGCCCTTCTTGATCCTCCTGGCCTTACTCTTTCTCCGTGGCCTGAGAATGGCATCATGTTGTATGCGCATCTCAGCACTCCCTTTTCCGGGTTTTGCATGAATTTTGGGAATAGCTCTCTTGGGCCGTAGACAGCTGCGTATGCTATTGTGTTTCCTATCTGGAACATTGCGCTTCCGTCTGCCCTTGGTATTACTCCGACTTTTGCTTTTATTGGTCTTAGCTCGTCTTGTTTTCTGCCGTCGCATCGTTTTTCCATTTTGATTCACCTTCTGAAACTTGAGCGCCTGTCGTGGAATTGCCTTCTTTCCCTGAATGGCCTCTCCTGTTGCTCCTGGCTTTCCTGGCCTGCCTCTTCTTGGGCTGGCTTTATTGCTGCCAGGTCTATTTTTTGGCCTGTTTCTTTCTCAAGGAATTCTTTTATTTTGTCTGTGAGCCCTGATAGGTGTGACTGGTTTTCTATCATTTTTATTGTTTTTTCTGCAAGAATCTCTTTTTCTGGCTCTCCTGATATCCATATCCATCCGTTCTGGCCGACTGTTATGTTGCAGCCGGTTGCGTGTTTTACCAGCGTGACCATTGAGCCTTCCTTGCCGATTATTCGCGGGACTTTGTGCGGGTTGACTTCTATTATTCTTCCGCCTGAAAGCCTTCTCAGGCCTGGGCCTCTCATTGTCACGTCGATTAGTTTTTGGCTTGTGACATTGATTATTTTCGTGACAACATAGTCTCCTAGGGCGAAGTATTTTGTGAGGTCTGCTCCTTTTTGTATGAAGTCAGATGTTGCGTCTTTCATTGACAGGACTGCTGAGTATGGGCTTCTTGTGTCAAGCCTCCATCCTGTCATCAGGATGTCTATGACTTTTGCGACTATTTTGTCCCCGACTTTTGGTATGTATGCTCCTGTGAGCGGGACTAGTTTTATCACTTTGCCTTCTATGTTTATCACTCCGAGCCTCTGGGCGACCAGCTTGTCGTTTGTTCTTTGTATTCCTTTGCTTGGCAGGTATCCAAGCCCTTCTGCAAGTACCTCTCCTGGCACCGCGATTTCCCTGTCTTTTATTTTCAATTCGTCTGTCATTTTTTCACCTTGTTAGTATCAGTTTTGACTGCACCTGTCCGTGTGCAATCTTGTTTAGCTTGTCATAAAATTCCTGCTCGATTCCTCCTGGAATTTCTATGCGGCCTGTCCATGAGCCGTCGTTGTTCCAGTTTTCCTTAATTATTTTGCTCATCACTTTTATTGTGCTGTATGCTTTTGATGCATGCGGTGCAGGGATTGTTATCTCGATTTCTTTTACTGCAATCTTTATCGGTATTATTGGCGTGAGTTGTTTTATTATTTGTTGCATTTGTGCTTCTGCGCTTTTGAACTCGTCTATCTTTACTTTTGCCTCTTGCATTGCTGTTTCTATTCTTGTTATTGGGTGCGGGGCTCCTGTTTTTGGGTCGATTCCGTTTTTGTGTATCATTTCTATTATTTGCTTTTTTTTCTGGTCCATCATTTTCTGCCTGTATTCTGCTGTGAGCTGGACGTTCCCTTCTTGTATTATGTGCTTGGCTACTTCTATTGGGTCAGATGTCTTGAAAATGGCTTGCATCCTTTGCTCTGATGCGAGCATTCCTTTTTTTGCGTCTGAGAAAACTTTTGGATAGACAAGGGCTTCTGCTGTTTTTGTCGGGTCTTTTCTTGCCTCTATTGCTTTTTCTGGGTTAATGACTATCTCAAAAACATCTGACCCTTTCTTCCATCTTGCTATGTTTATGCTGTCGCTGCTCATTTCTTTTTTATTTCTCTGAGTGCTTTTTCTAGCTTGTCTTTTTTTATCAGCACCAGTTTTTTGTCTTCTTTGCTTATGTATGCCGCGTCTATTCTTTCTATGCTGAAGTTTTTTCCGAGGAACTGGTATAGTGCTCCGAGGGCGAGTTTCAGGCCTTCTTCTATTGTTATGTCTTGCTTGTATTCTTTTGCAAGTATTTCTTCTATTTCTGGCTCTCCTTCGCCTATTGCTGTTGCCCAGTACTGGAAGTATATCCCTGTTGGGTCTGTTTCAAAGAGTTTTGGCCCGTCTTGGTCTATTCCTGCGATTATTAGTGATACTCCGAAGGGTCTTAGGCCTGCTGATTGCGTGCATATCTGCTGGAGTGCGCACACGTCTTTCACGACAGCTATTGTGTCTATTGGGTAGTCGTACGTGACCATGTGCTGTTGTGCTCTTAGCTGTGCTCTTTCTACAAGGACTCTTGCGTCTGATAGTATTCCTGATGCTGTTGATGCAATGTGGTCATCTATTTTGAATATTTTCTCGACTGTTTCTGGTATGATTAGTTTTTCTGCAATTCTTTTGTCTGCTACCAGCAGGACTCCGTCTTTGCATACCATTCCTATTGCTGTTGAGCCTTGCCTTACTGTTTTTTTTGCGTACTCGACCTGTAGTAATCTTCCGTCTGGGCTGAACATTGTTATTGCTCGGTCGTAGCCCATTAATTGGTGGGGCATTGCCTGCATGTTATCATCCTCCTTTGCCATGATTAATCAATCCTCTTTTCAGCTTTGTTTAGTATTCCACTAACTGCAATTGACCTTACTATTGCTGCCTTGCCTTCTATTTCTTTTATTAGTGCCAGTGCTGCCTTTAGCAGGTCAATGCTTTTGTGGCTTGTTTTGATTATGCCTTTTTGTTTTTCTTTATTAAATTTATCGTTCATTACCCATATTCCTGCCTCTGCTGCCCCTTTTGTGCCTGCAAAGTTCAGAATAGAATTCCATATTGCTTTTGATGCTGCAGTGAAATCTATTTTTGTTTTTGATATGATTTCAAATACAACATATCTTTTTTTTTCTCTTAAGCTCGGTAATATCGGCTTTAATTTCATATTCTTTTTTTGCTTAAAATAACACCATTCATTTGGTGAGAAGTTATCTTTAAGCTCGCTCCTCTTTCTCACTCCTATACATAGGGAATAAGGAGGAATTTAAAAAGGTTTTGGTTTAAATATTGTGTATATAGAAAAGAACGTTTGAGTATGATGTTAGATGTTTGACGTTGCCGAATATCTTAGTAACTGATCACGTCATACGTCTTACGTCCAACGTCTAACGTGTTTTATGAGTCTAAATGTCCGAAGGATTTAAAAAAAATAAAATTTATTCGTCTAAAAAGTCATCAAGGCGTTTTTGGTCAGCTTCTTCTGTTTCTTCTTTTTCTTGCTCTGCAAGCCTCTCAAATAAGTCATATAGCATAGGTGCATCTTCATAGTGTGCGATATGTCTTTCTGTTGAAGCATCTCTTTCTCTTTATTCTCTCCCTTCCGGATTTTTCGCAATCTTTCTGGGAAATTTTCTAGAATTCGAAAATTCTTCGCTTTTCTCGGAAAGCTTCTGGAATTTATCGGAATATTTCTGGGTTTTTCATCAAAAAATATATAAAGAGTAAATGTCATAAAAAAAGAAGAAAATATAGAAAAATATTTATACTTAAACTGTATATATATTACGAAAATAAATACTGTGGTTTTTGATTAAAATGAAATTGAGAAAAGTGTATGCCCTATTAGTTCGGTCACACGGCTCTGCAAAAAACCTTCCTGCAGTACAGCGCTGGCTAAGCAG
>JAWABT010000029.1:0-8286 GCA_038884515.1 Candidatus Woesearchaeota archaeon
TAGCAAGATAAACAAGCTGGTTTGAACTTGTGCTGGTATAATCCACGTCAAGATAGTCCCAAAAGTCCTTATCAACAACCCATTCTCTTGTTACTTGTTCTTGAGTTGCACAAGGATTAAGATACTCTATATAATCTCCGCAAAGCCTGCCTTGCGCGTCTGTGATAATAACATGCAACAAAGGCTCATTATTTAAAATATCTTTTGGAACAACAAATTGAGTTGAGTAAGAATTTTCGCCAGTTTTTGTGAATGAGCCAAAAGTATTCCTATTAAAGCTGCCTGCAAAACCTGCAAACACAGCCACTTTTATTTTTGTTGCATCAAAATTAGTGCCAAACTTAACACCAACCACGCCAGTATCCTGATTAACATTTACTTTAAAGCTATCAAGAGGATAACAGCTCTTATCTTCAGGAGGACTTGGAGAAAAATCCCTATGCCCTCCGGTTTTGGGCGACACAAATATGGGAGGAGGTTTAGGGAATTCAAAACCTAAAAGATAAATCCACTGTATTGTGTTAATTGACGGCTCTATATAGTTATCAAAAAGTGATATGTCCATGCTTGCTGCTCCTGCTCCCATGCTTCCTGATGCCATTGAGCTTCCGAGTGTCACTCCTGCTGCGCTTCCGTAGAGCGAGCCGTTTGCTGCTGAGCTGATTATTCCTGATGATGCAGGGCTTGGGTTGTAGAGGAAGTATATTCTTCCTGCATTTGTTCCTCCATAGTCCTGTCCTGGCGCGCCTATCATTGCGTCTGCTATTGTTCCGTTGTCTTCAAAGCTCAAGAGAACGCTGTAGCCGAGATAGTCGTCTTTTGCTTCTCCATACCATGATGCGTTTGCTCCTGTGTTCAGGTTTATTGTTCCATTAAGACTTGCATCTCCGTAAATCAAGTATGCTTTTCCAACATCTGCTGTTCCTGAAGGTGAATCATACAGAGGTGCTCCGATAAGCAAGTCATGTATTCCGTCTCCGCTCGCATCTTTTCTTGAAGAAAGGGAGAATCCTGCCCTGTCATCATGGTTTTCACCCATGAATGTCACGTTTGCATTCACATCAAGCAATGATGTTCCTGAAGCGAGCGGGCCATAAAACACAAATGCTGCTCCTGGCCTTGGGAGAAGCGGCGGAGGTGCAACGCTGTAATTATCAGCACCTATTATCAAGTCATTGTATGTATCATTGTTCAAGTCCCCTATTGCAAGGGACTGGCCGAAATGCTCTGCTGTGTACGAGCCGTTAAGTATCACATTTGCTAATGATATTGGCCCGCTGAGTAATGGGCTGAAGAAAACATAAACATGTCCTGGGCCTGTGAATGGCTCGAGCTCGCTAAGAACAAGGTCGTCAATCCCGTCACCATTAAGGTCTCCTGCTGCAACTTTCCATCCTGCATTTCCATTTGCACTCTTGCCTGTTATTAAAATATTGAATGATGCAGGGTTTATCAGGTCTTTGTTTCCTGAAAGGCTTCCTCCGTAAATGACATAAACACTTCCTGACCTTGAATTTCCGCTCGTGTCATCGCCATAAGAGCCAATAACAATGTCTTTCAGCGAGTCATTATTAAAATCTCCTGTTGCAAGAGAGTTTCCTGCAAATGAAAAATTATGAGCTCCAATCCAGCTCGCGTTTGCATTGCTCAGGTTTGTTTTCGTGTTATTAGTGAAGTTTCCATAAACAAGATACACCTTTCCGTTATAGCTTCTGTTCGAGTCATTTCTGTTCGGAGCTCCAATAATGAAATCTGTATTGCCATCGCCATTAACATCTCCTGCTGCCATTGCAAAGCCAGCAGAATCAGTATCTGCTTCTGAATAATAAGTCGCATTCAAAACACTTGTGACATTCTGTATCCCAGTAACAACAATGTTATAAGCATAAGCAGTTGAGTTTCCAAAAGTGAACTGCTGGGTGTGCTTTCCTGCTGTCTTTACCCTGACTGTCTCGTAACCAGTATCGTTGCACGAATAGTTTGCATAGAACACAGTTGTTCCGTCATAAGTCGCGTTAAGAGTTTCATTCCCGCACCTCAGCTCGAGGAAATCAAGGTCTGTTGTGAAGCTTGTTCCATTAAACCCTGTGATTGTCAGGTCTTCTGTTCCTGTTGTGTTAAAAGCAACTGTCCAGTTGCCATTCAAAGTCGGATAGCTCTGGACATTTATGACTGAGATGTTTCCTCCGCCATAGCCAGAGAAGTGATTGACTGTGAAAGTGATGTGAGTGTCTGTTTCTGTGAAAGGAATGCCGGAATCCTGCCAGGAGCTTGGGCAGGTAAAAGTATTGACATCAAAATCAGGGCATTCAAGAACAGCACTCACCACACCATTCTTTGGAAGGGTAATTACTGCCTCTTCCATTGCAGTGATTTCTGATGCAAAAACAGGAGTTGTTATTACAGCATCAGGAACAGAATCTATTTTTGCAGTGATGCTTGGCTCGCTTGTTCCTTTAATCAGAACAGAAGCAAACCCTGCAGTGAGCTCAACGTCAATCAATTCATCATCCCTGTCAATAAACCTGTACTCTCCTTCAAAAGAAACATCTGGAATCTCCTTGCCAAACTCAAAAACCTCTGAAGCAGAGCCGACATGCACCTTGAATTTTGGAACAATCCCTTTAACAAGCAAAACAGAAAGCGTGACATTCTCATAAGGCATTGCAACTGAATGGCTCAATGTATAATTCACATCACCCTCAATCCACACTGCTTGCGAAGTTGCTGCATCATGATAAAAAACAAGATTCAATGACTCACTTGTTTTCTCAACCAAAACAAAATGCGTCTCAAAACTCGGCTCGTCTGTTATTTTTTTACCAACAAGCTTGTTAGATTCGTCACGAATTTCAGCAACTGGCTCTGGCTGTTCTTCAGGAACGCTCTCAACTTTTATTGCTTTAATTGCCGAATGCATCAAGCCAGAAACCCTGAACAAGTCATCAAAAACACTGCAGTTATACCCATCATAAAGCTCACCATCACAAGCAACAAGCAGCTCACTCTCGCCCGAGCAGTCATCTGTAAAATCAAGTATAGACGCACCATCAGAATCTATAATACAAACATGTGTGCTGTCCCTGCGCTCAACAAACAAAATCTTAGGAACATTAATCCCGTTGAATGCAAGCTCTCCCCGCACAGACTCAATGCTAACCTGAGAGAGAGGCAATGGACCTTTTGAGAAATCCCACTCAAACTTAGCAATAGGCGTGGTTAAGTCGTAAAACTCAACAGGCAAGGTCTCATGATAATCGTGGCTTAAATCATCTGAGCCATTGATTTTTATTTTTAAAACACTAACTCCGACAGCTGTTGCATTTCCCTCAACAACAGCATAACCAGTTATGCTTGACTGGTAGAAGAGAAAGCCAAATAGAGCGATGAATAGAATTATTGCAAATAGTGTAGTAACTTTTGCTCTACTGAACAAACCTATCTCCCCTTTTCAAACCCTTTTTTTATCTATCACAAAAAAATAAATTTACTATATAACCCCAAACACTATAATTTAGAGAAAATTGCAGAAACCCTATATAAATATATCGTTTTTTAAAATTAAGCCGTGCATATATTCTTGCATACAAACGAATTTTCAGCAATTTTCCCTTTACCGGGGGGTAACAAACTTTTTTAAATAAGCAGCTAAAATCCGCAAAAACCAAATAGAAACAAAAAGAAAGAGAAAAAAAACTTACTCTGCCTTGAACACAAGGTCTCCTTCGTGGACTTCCTGAGGGACTTTAAGTCCTGCTTCCTGGCCTTTCTTGCATTCTGCAACTGGCTTGTGCTCTATCTGCATTGATTCAACAGTCATCTCAACCTTACTCCCATGGCCTTCTATCACGATTTTGTCGCCATTCTTTATCGGCGTGTCAGCCTTTATCACTGCAACACTTATTTTCGGGAAAAAGTGAGTTATTTTTCCGATTGGTTTTCTTTCTGGCATTTAAATCACCCCGAAGAACAGTATAATACAGTGTTATTTAAATTTTTCGAAGCAAAATACCAAAAAACTTAATAACTTGAAACCTAAAACAGCAAATATGCCTGCTATAGCTGAAAGAGAAGAAACTGTTAGTAAGGAAAAAAGAGCCATCCCCAGAAAATTCAAGCAGCTTGAGGAAGCAAAAAACAACCTTATTTCTGCAATTGCAGCTGATGAAAATAATCCTGACAGCGTGATTTACAATGTTCAGATACTTGCCTTGTCAATCACCACACGCATGGAGAGCATGGCAAAACAGCTGCAAAAAATAGCAAAGGAAAACAAAGAGATGGCTGAAATGCTTGAGGAAATGGTATCATCAGAAAAAACAGCAGAACTGGTTCCAACAAAGAAAATTGTTAAAAGTGATGTCAAAGAGGCTGCAGAGGCAGCAGTAAGCCAGGCTGTAAAAGAGGCAAAAACAATAGTAAAAAACGCAATTTCTGAGATGAAAAGATATGAATTTGTGCTGACAAGTATTTTGTAAAAATTGTTGGCAAGTATTTCTGCTTGCTTACAGAGCTCAAAAAAGCAGCAGAAATGCTCAACATGAAGAAAAAAGAAGTAGCAGAGCTCATTGAAGAATACAATGAGTATTACAATCTGCAAGACACAGTAAGGTCAGCTGTTCTTGGCGAGGATTTTACTCCAGGATGGGCAAAATTCCTAAGTGAAAAAGTCAGGAAAACAGACGAGCTTAAGAATTTTGAGGTCCTGGCAAATGGCCTCAAGCTTTTCATTGCCAGCAATAAAAAACATATGGAAGAACTGGGAAACCTAATCAAGCTACAGTCAGACTTAAGATTCAAGAAAGCAATTGAGCTTGCAAATGTTCTGCTCAAGGAAGCTGCAGAGATTTATGTAGCTTAAAGTATCTTTTCCTTAACTATGCTTAAGGATTTTCTGTCAGAACTCAACAGGCATTCTGCAAATTCTTTTGTGACTTCATAAGTATCATATCCCATAATAGGAAAGGTGAAATAAATAGTCCTGCCAAGCTTTTTCAATCTCGCGAGGCGAAGCCCCAACTCGTGCCTTAATTGTGATAGTGCATCATCTGAATATCTGAATTTTACGCTATCTTGTTCAGGTATTCTTTTTGCACTTCCTAAATAATTCGGGCAGTAATCTGCTTCGCCAGATACATGCAGCCAGAACGTATCAATCGGGTGGCTTGGCACTTTTTCAAGGGTGTCGTCAATGCCGAGAATAAACTCTTTGTTTATATTATCTTCTATTGAACGTGCCTCTAGCAAGACGTGTATTGGTTTTTCCTTGTTTTCCTCACGCAAGGCATCATATAAAGATGCCCAGTGTAATTCGCAGGTTTCTGTCAAAGTTGGCAGTTTCATTTTTTATAGAGAATATAATAGAAAGCCCTTTATAAAGCTTATGGATTATTTATTACTTAAAGGTGACAAATTTATCTTTTAATATCTGCTGTTAGTTCCTGCAGGATACATGCAATATTCTGGTTTTTTTCAGCCTTTAATTTTTTATCAATTATGCCCATAAAAGCAGTTTTCTCGCCCTGCTTCAGGTGCTCGTAGTAATGCTTAAGCTCGCACAACATTTCATTTCCTGACCCGTGATGCACTCCGCGGATCATTAAATTAAGTTCTTTAAGCATGCGCTTTTCCGACTTATCTTGATATATGTGGTCTCTTTTGCCGTTGATTATCTCTTTTACAGGGATTGTTATGCAGCCTTCTGGCGAGTAAAGCACGTGAAGTGTTTTTGGTGGGATATGCAGGATATTGCCCTGCTTTAGTATAATCTTTTTTTCGTCTGCATCATTCTCAGGGCTGCTCATTCTTACGGTTGCAGCTCCTGCAAGACAAGCAATATATTCATCGAGTGTATGATAATGCTCTCCTGAAAGCCCAGCCTCTGGAAGGAACTGCACACGGCAGACATGGCTAACACCATTGAACTGGAAGAATGCCTTTGCAAGGTGTATTGCATCTGAGCCAGGGTGCTTGTCTGCATCAATTTTGCTGAAGAAATCCTTGCTCAGATAGATAAATCCTGGGAAATGATGCTTCTGCATATAAATCTCTTTTCCAGGATAACCTGCCAACTCCTCTGAAAATGTTGCCACATATTGTTTGTCAATAAAGAAATGGACAGCATCCTGCGTGTTCTGCAAAACCAAGACATCACTGAGTGATTTATCCCCCATAATGCAAATAATGAAGAGGTAATATTAAAAGTTTTCTGCCTAATAACTCTTTGCAAAATATGCAATGCACTTTGCTGGCCTTCCACAGTGCGCGCATTTCTCAGGCAATTTTTTTGGCTGGTCAAAAGGAATGTTGATGCTTTTCACTCCTTGTGCTTTGTCTTTTATCCAGTCTTCGCATTCTGTCTCTGCACACCAAGGGGCAAGGACCATCTTTTTATTGTCTATTGCTTTCAAGAATTCGTCCCACGTCTTGACTTCAACAATTGCTGTCTTTAGGTATGCTTTTGCCTTGTCCAGGAGATTTTTCTGGATTTCTTTCAATAATGATTTTAGTTTTGTATTGACTTCTGTAATTGGAACAAACAGTTTTTCTCCTGTATCTCTTCTTACCATGACGACCTGCTTTTTCTCAATATCTTTTGGCCCGATTTCAATTCTCACTGGAACTCCCTTGAGTTCCCAGTCATTGAACTTGTAGCCAGGAGTGTATCCTTCTCTATCATCGAGAATCACATCAAATCCTTTTATGCTGCTTGCTATTTTCTTTGCTTCTTTCAAGACAGCATCCTTGTCTTTTTCAAAATAAATAGGGACAACAACAGCATGAGTCGGAGCGACATTAGGAGGAATCACAAGACCTTTATCATCGCCGTGGAACATTATCATCACGCCGATGCTCCTTGTTGATATTCCCCACGAGTTCTGCCAGCCATACTGCATCTCCCCTTTCTCGTCAAGGAACTGTATGTTGAATGCTTTTGCGAAATTTTGCCCAAGGAAGTGTGATGTTCCACCCTGTATTGCTTTTCCAGTCGGCAGGAATGTCTCGATGCTCGTGGTGTATAATGCTCCTGCGAACTTTTCTTTCTCTGATTTCTTTCCTGTAAGCATTGGTATTGCAAACAAATCCTCAAAAAGCTTCCTGTAAAACTCAATAATCGTGCGGACTTCATCCTCTGACTCTTTTTGAGTTGCAAATACAGTGTGGCCTTCCTGCCAGAGAAATTCTCTTGTCCTCAGGAAAGGAACTGGGTTCTTGAACTCCCACCTGACTACATTAGCCCACTGGTTTATCCTTAAAGGCAGGTCTTTGTAAGAGTGAATCCATTTTGAGTAAGAATCATACATTATTGTCTCAGATGTCGGCCTGACTGCAAGCCGTTCTGCAAGCTTTGTGTCTCCTGAGTGAGTCACCCATGCAACCTCTGGAGTGAATCCTTCGACGTGCTCCTTTTCTTTCATCAGGAGTTTTTCAGGAATAAAAAGAGGGAAATAAGCATTCTTAATGCCCTCTTTCTTCAAGAACTTATTAAAATAGTCCTGAACTTTCTGCCATATCGCGTAAGCCCTTGGCCTCAGCACAATGCAGCCAGAAACCTCTGTGTAGTCAGCAAGCTCTGCCTTCTGAATAACCTGCTGATACCACTCACTGACATCATCTGACTTCTTTACTGTTATTCCTATATCTTTCTTTTCTTCTTTCTTTGCTTCTTTCTTTGCTTCTTTCTTTTGTTCAGGCATGAAAAAGAAAATTAAAATGGTAGTTTATAAATGTTACTGAAGAAAGCGTTTATCCTTGCTCAATCTTTTTTCTAATTAAAGAATACAATGCTTCCTCTTGATCAAGAAGAAGTTTTAATCTCATTTCATCAGCGGAGTTAATCTGCGCTAAGAAAAGAGCCTTGACTTTTTTCAAAAATCCCTTGTTCATTTAATTTTATCGTGTTTATAGTTTGTTCTATTTTCATATTTGCACCAATAGCTCCATTTTGTTTTGATTATCAGATATGCTTATTTTTATTGGATAGTAATCAGGAGGTAAATTTTTTGGGCGTCCATACGCACATTGATTTTGTACCGGTCCTTCGTAAACATTATATTATATTTCTGGTGTATAAAAAAGAGAATAGCCCATTACACCTGCTAATATTAATGAAATTCCGGCCAGAACTATAAACATCATTTTGGAAGTTTCTGTCATATTTTTTGTTACCTCCGTATACTGATATATAAATTTAACGTTTATTTCTTTTCTCTGGATTTTAACCACGTTAGAACTTGTTCGCGTCCTTCTGGACAATTTGTTTCTAGATATTTTCTCATAAGTTTT
>JAWABT010000030.1:0-8219 GCA_038884515.1 Candidatus Woesearchaeota archaeon
CTCGCTCAGCAATTTTTCAAATTTCTTTTCAAGCTCGGCATACTTATTTTTTAACTCATCAAGCTCTTTATTAGAATCCAGAGTCTTTGAATAAAGTTTAACCAGACGCGCATATATGTCCACAAGTTTAATACCCGTATGACAAGCGGACTATTTTAAATTTAAAAAGCTAATGTTTTATTTCTTTTTTTTCACAAAGAAATCTGCAAGCCTGTTAAGCCTGAAAAATCGCGGAAATCTTGCAAAGACTCTTGCAATCCTTGAGCCGCTGCTTTCAAGCCTGGCAATTTTTGCTGCCTCTTCTGCCTTGGTTATTTTTGCAATAGCCTCTTCGCCGCGAATCAGCCTTGCAGCTTCTTTCTCAAGCTCTGTTGTGACATGAATAGTCCTCTGGGTTTCTGCAAGGCCCCCACCTATATCAAATAAAGCGCCCATTGGAGCAACAGCAATAATATAAAGAATTGATGTCTTAATGAAAGTCATAATTCTTTTCTTCTTAAAAAAATTAAAATAAAGGTCAATAACAAAAAAACTGATTATCACTCTGTCAAATGCCTCAAAAAAAGAATGATAATACTCAAAAAACTCTGAAACAGCATCAAGCCAGTGCCAGTGAAAAAAATTCAATTCATGGCTGAACTCGCCAATCAGGATAAAAAGCAGGGCAAGAACCATCCATGGAATCATGAACTCAACAAAATGCTCAAGCCAACCCAGATATTTTTCATTGAAATGATGCCATCTCTCCTTCCAGTTAGGAAGCCCTGACTCCTTCTTCTTTCTTATCCTGTGATATTTTCTGATATGGTGGATTATCCTGTGGTGAATTGGCGCTCCTCTTTTTTTCATTACAGAGAGGATTAAAAGCTGCCTTTTTATATTTTTCCCCACCCCACCCAGAATTTTCACCAGCTTTAAATAGTTTCCAAGCTATATATTATTTGATGAAACTGCTAGAAATATACCGCCTGCTTGCAGAACATACTGGAAAGGCTGCTGAAGAGATTTCAGCACTCCCGCACAATGAGAAGGCAAAATACATCAAAGAATATATTGACAGCCTGGGAATTGCAGAACAAGAAGCAGTATATAAAGAAATTCTTAAGCCAGAAAATAATGACCAGCATTTTGAATCTTTAGATGCAATTGCAAACATGCTTGAATATCACCTGGGCAAAAACATCAGCACGGATTTCAGGAAAGTAACAGGAGCCATGCAAAAAAAAATTGCTGCCCGCGAGCAAAGAATAGAAAAGCTTGAGCAGCGCATAAAAACATATGCAGAAGCAAAACAAAAGCCAAAGCAGCCAATAACCAATGCAAGATTTATGGAAATACTTGCAAAAAAAATTAAAAAAAATCCTGAGCTCACAAAAAATGTCAGACAAATCTTGAAGAAACAAAAGGAATTGCCAGAATGGGCCCTGCCTGAAACATGCGTTTACCTGTGGGGCAAAAGCTCATCCAACAAGAGCCCAGACGAATGGATAAGCTTTCTTGCAGGCAAAAATACAGCACTTGCATCTGCATCAGACTTGTATGAATATGCAAAAACACTTTTGGTATGGAGCATAAGCGGCAGCAGCAAGCAAATAGAAAAAGCATATGCAAAAGCAGAAGAATTCAGAAAAGCAGAAACAATAGTCACAAGCACAAAAATAATCTTCAACAACCTGAACCAGGGCAGGATAAGCGATTACCAGACCAGAACAAGCGAAAGGCTGACCAGAGGAGCATTTCCATTTGAACACTGCGATGCAGAAGACAGCATTAAGCTAACCCTTGCACTGCAAAAGACATCTTTCATGAAAGACCTATTTGACACAAAGGACACTGACATAACAATTAAAAAAGCACTCTGCTTCCTCTTCGGAACAGACTCTGCAAACCTAAAAATCATAGGGCCGCGCGCTGAAAACAAAAGAGAGCAAAGCTATGTTACCTTTATAAAAGAAGGAGAAAACGGAATAATAAGCATAGAAAACCCATATATGGGCAAAGCATATGCAGTTAAGTGATTAATTTGCAGCTCATAAAAATATACCAAAGAATTGCAGAACAGTTTGTGCATACTTCTGGAAAAGAATACACAGCAGCTGCAGAAGAGCCAGAAATAATTCCTGCCAAACAGCCAGTTCTAGACTTAATTGAGATAAAAGGGGCAGAATACACAATCGATAAGATTATTGAAATAAACAGTGATTTTGTTTTTCCGGCAGGAAATTATCATATAAAACAAGATTGCGGAATAAGAGCAAAAAACTGCAGCATAACAATACTGCCCGGAACAAATTTTTATTTTGATGATTACGCTCATATTTACATAATAGGTGGAAAACTCCTTGCGGCAGGAAAACCTGAAGAAAAAATAAGTTTCATACAAAAAGAAGACAGATTCAATGGATTGATACTATTAAAAGATTTGGAATCAAGATTAGAATGCTGCGATACAACAGGATTTGAAGCAATGCGCCAGGAGAAAGGAAGAATAGTTTCATATTTTTCACTAATTAACTCAAACTCACAGGTTAACCAATGCAATTTTAGGAATAACAAGACAGGCAGGCAAGGCTTTAGCATCCTTGGGGGCAGAGCTGAGTTTGAAAGCTGTACTTTTGAAGAAAATTATGGAATGGATCTATGCTTAGGCGGCGGACTTTACATAGAAACCGCGAATGTTATTTTCAGGAACACAAAAATCAGAGACAACCACGTCAAGCATGGTGATGGCGGGGGAGTTTGTGCAAGAAAAAAAAGCAAACTTATATTTGAAAATTGCGAAATAAGCTACAACACAGCAGATTGCGGGGGCGGCATAAGCCTTGCTGAGACAAATAATTCTGCAACATTTAAATCAACTATTATAAAAAACAACCTTGGCGGATTAGGCGGAGGTTTGATGGTGATGTATGGCTCAACAGCAGAGCTTGATGATGCATGCATAATAGAGGGAAACAAAAGAGAGCAGGTCTATGACGGAAGAGAAACAAGAACGCATGAAACTGGAGAAGCCAAGTGTGACCCTAAAATAATCAAAGAAAGCAAAGAGCCGGGGCCAGATAATCTTGGAGCAGTTATGAAGCGCATACCTGCTGAATATGGAGAAGTGAGTGAAAGTCAAATAAGACTTGTTGTCAGGGACTTGAAGGAAAAATATAAATTAAATGAAATGACTGCAAATGCAATAGCCTTTGAGCTTAAAAACAGGCCATATAAAAAATCTGAGCATTTTTCAGGAAATTATTTTGACGGCTAAAAAATATAGAAATATTATTTTCTTAATATACATCAGCTTTAAATAGTTCTGCATGATTCTGGCATAATCGAATAAAATGAGAGTTGAAGACTTACCAATAAAATTCATGACTATTGAAATAAGCTGCCCCAGGCAAGACCTGCTTGACAGGCTTAATGCATTGCAGATAACAAATTATGTTTTGAATAATTACGTATCGCCAGAAGACAGGGCAGATGCATTTGACGGAGCATTTGTTGCAGCACACCTTGAACTGCACCTTAGGAAAGGAGCAAATGAAACAGATGCACTTGACGAGATTCTGGGATGGTATGACAATTACCACAAAAACACGCAAGGGCCTTTTTTTGACACTCTGCACACAACACTTGCAAGCATGGATTTAGAACACATTTATACAAAGGCAATAGATTATATAATAGATTTAATGAGAAATAACGATTAAATAAACCAACCCAAAGGATTCCCGAAAATCCATGCAAGAATAAAAGCTATCAAGAAGCTGGGAACAAAAGGAATCCCAACTTTTATCAAAACTTTTTTGACTTTCATCTTAATCAATTCATTTATCTGTTTCTTCTCTATTCCTAAATCTTTTGGCCCGCAGATTCTCTTGCCTTTTATCTTAATGTCTTTTGCTATCCAGTCACCTTCTGTGAGCTCTCTTGGAGCAACAAGCTTATACATACAGCACTGCTCAACTGACTTGATGAACAGCAGCATATGGAACATAAGGAAAACAAGCATTGCGATTGTAACAAGCAGAAGCTTGAAATAAACCTCGCTAATCAAAAAACTGGCAATCAAAGCAACTATTGCAAAACCAGCAATAAACAACTTTGCCCTTGCATATTTCCTCTCAAGCCTAAGCTGCAGATAGGTTTTCTTGAAATCTTTCCAATGCCTTAACGCAAGACCGACACTCCACACAAGACCATAAGCACCACCAACAACGACTGCCCAGACAAGGAAAGAAACAGCAATATGACCCAAATCAAACTTTAATCCCAGCAAAGCACCAAGAGCCATCAATATTTTTGAATCACCGCCGCCCCACTGGCCAAGATAAAACATCGCAAAAGCAATCGCAAGAAAAACACCAAAGCCAACAAACCCTTCTATAATATAGCTCCAATCAAAAGAATATAACGACCAAATCAATCTCAAGCCAAGACCTGCTGCAATCCCAGAATAATTAAGCCAGTCAGGAACCTCTCTTACCTTTAAATCAGTAAAAGTCCCTATTGCAAGCAGAAAAATACAGATTCCATAGATAACCTCAATCATTTTAGAGAGAAAAATCAAAAAAATTTATATACTTTGTTATTTTAACTAGTTAGTAGCAAGTGGGTAGTGGCAGGTAGCCAGTAGGTGATGGCTAGTAGGTAGTAGCCAAGCTGAATATACAACAGCCACTAAGTAACAGGCTACGTGCTAATAGCTAATTTAAAATGGGAATATCAGACATATGGGATAATGTAAAAACAAAAATACAGCTTAGTAGCCAGAACATTCCAAAACACGTCGCAATTTCTATTGACGGCTGCGAAGAATATGCTGAAAAGAACAAAATACCATTAAAAGAAGTTTACACAACAAAATTCCTAAACATAAAAAACATGATAAAAGTAGGGGTGAAACTTAACATTCCCCTGCTGACTTTCGGAATGGAATCGCTGAAATCAAAAGAAGATGAGATAAACTGCCTTGTAGAATTCTTCAACCTGCTGCTCGCATGGGAATTCGTTCCAGAAAACCAGATAAAAGTAAGCGTGCTGGGCAAATGGTATGACCTTCCAGAAAGGGTGATAGAGCCAATAAAGAAAATAATAGCTAACACGAAAGATTATGACAAGTTCTTCCTAAATCTCTGCATAAATTATGACGGACAGCAAGAGATAGTTGATGCATGCAAACTGATTGCACACCAGGTAAAGCTGGACAAGATAGCTCCTGAAAGCATAGACAAGACAGTTGTTAAAGAAAATATCTATGCATCATACTTCCTTCCGCCTGACCTGATAATAAAGACAGGAAAGAGCAAAAAACTGAACGGCCTTCTTCTGTGGGACTCTGCAAACTCAAAAATTTATTTCTCAGAAATACTCTGGCCAGAATTCGGCAAGGAAGACTTCCTGAAGTCAATTGTTTTCTACCAAGCGAATAATTGAAAAGCAGTGCCAAAAATCACAATCTTTATAAATAAATCTCAAATCTTTAATCATACCTATGAGTGATGAAGCCCGTTCGGGCTGAATGAGGTAGAAAATTCTTACCTCACTATATAATATAAGAAGCATTAACCGCAAACCGTTAACCGAAACGGCTCACGGCAAACGGTGAACTGCAAACGGAGGGTAAAATGGTCGATAAAGAACTTGCTGATAAAGCACTTGAAGCAATAGAAGTAGCCAGAAGCACTGGAAAAATAAAAAAAGGAACAAACGAAGCAACAAAAGCTCTTGAGAGAGGAATTGCAAAGCTTGTCGTGATAGCAAAAGACGTAACACCACCTGAAATAACAATGCACCTCCCAATAATTGCAAAAGAAAAAGGAGTGCCATGCATAGAAGTCGAGAGCAAAGAAGAGCTCGGAACAGCAGCAGGAATAAAAGTCGGAACATCTGCAATTGCAATCATAGCAGAAGGAGACGCTAAGAGAACCATACAAGACCTCAAGAAAAAAATGATGCCTGAAGAAAAGAAAGAAGAACCAAAGGCAGAAGAGGCAAAGGAAAAAAAAGAAGAAACAGCTACTGAGCCAAAGGGTGAGTGAAGATGCCTGCGCTAAATAAACTAAGAAAAGAAGAGAAGGGCGCTGCTGTCGAAGAAAAGGGAGCAGCAATCAGATTCAGCCCGGCTGTTCCTGCAAAAGTAGAGGAAATAATCGGAAGGACAGGAACAAGAGGAGAAGCAGTCCAGGCAAGGGTAAGAATACTTGATGGAAGGGACAAAGACAAAATAATAAGAAGAAATATCAAAGGCCCTATACAAAAAGATGACATCTTAATGCTAAGAGAGACAGAAATAGAGGCAAGGCCACTCAACAAAGCAGGAAGAGGTATGTCATAAAATGGCAAAATGTTCTGTTTGCGGCTGTGACATTCTGCCTGGAACAGGCATAATGTTTGTAAAGAACGACGGCAAAATACTCTGGTATTGCTCGAAAAAATGCGACAAAACAATGAACAAGCTCGGAAGAAAAACCAGCAAGATGAAGTGGATAACAAAGAAAAAGAAAATAGCAAAGAAGTGAGAAAATGATAGAAAGAACACTTGTCTTAGTAAAGCCAGACGGCGTCCAGAGAGGGCTTGTCGGCGAGATAATAACAAGATTTGAAAGAGTCGGGCTAAAAATTGTTGCAATGAAAATGAAATGGGTCACGCCAGATTTCGCAAAACAACACTACAGGGCACACATCGGAAAAAAGTTTTATCCCTGCCTTGAAAAAATGATAACAGAAGGGCCTGTTGTGGCAATGGCGCTTGAGGGCATAGAGGCAGTCGAGCTTGTCAGAAAGATGGTCGGACCAACAGAACCAAAAACAGCACCCCCAGGAACAATACGCGGAGACTATGCACATGTGAGCGCAGTGTACGCTGACAAGAAAGGCATTGCTGTCAAGAACATAATCCACGCATCTGGAAACAAAGACGAGGCAAAAGAAGAAATAAATCTCTGGTTCAAGCCAGAAGAGATTCACACTTATAAAACAGTGCATGAAATGCATGTCCTATAGGTATAGGTAGGAGGAAGATACAATGGCTTCAGAAAAAATGATTGAAAAAATGAAGAGAATGATGTACAAGCCGCAGAACATCAGAAACATCTGCACAAGCGCACACATCCACCACGGAAAAACAGCTTTCACAGACAACCTTCTTGCAGCAGCAGGACTCATGGCAGAGTATATTGCAGGAAACCTTGAGAAAGGAATGATGACATGGCAGCACGCAGACGAGCAGGAAAGGCTTCTCACAGTCGACTCGGCAAACGTGTCAATGGTCCACGAATACCAGGGAGACGAATACCTGATTAACCTCATAGACACACCAGGCCACGTTGACTTCGGAGGAAACGTCACAAGAGCAATGAGAGCAATAGACGGCACAGTCGTGCTGGTATGCGCATCAGAAGGAATAATGCCACAAACAGAAACAGTCCTAAGGCAGGCATTAAGAGAAAGAGTCAAGCCAGTCCTTTTCATAAACAAAGTAGACAGGCTAATCAAGGAGATGCTCTTCACACCAGAACAAATACAAGAAAGGATAACAAAAATAATCATAGAATTCAATAAACTTGTTGAAGAAATAGCTGAAAAAGAATACGGGCAGAAATGGCAGGTCAATGCAGCAGACGGAAGCGTTGCCTTCGGAAGCGCAAGAGAAAACTGGGCCCTATCACTGCCATACATGAAAAAGAAAAACATCACATTCAAAGACATACTGAACGTGTATAACACAATGACTCCAGAAGAGCAGAAAAAATGGTTCTGGGAACACGCACCGCTTTACGAAGTCATCCTAGACATGGTAATAAAGCATCTACCCAACCCTATTGAAGCGCAAAAATACAGAATTCCAAAGATATGGAGAGGAGAGCTTGAGTCTGACTTTGGAAAAAGCATGCTGAACTGCAACCCAAACGGAAAAACAGCATTCTGTGTCACAAGAATCCTCATAGACCAGAAAAGCGGAAGAGAAATAGCAGCAGGAAGGCTCTTCAGCGGAACAATAAAAGAAGGAATGACAATCTACTCAAACTATTCAAAAAACTTCCAGAGAGTTCAGTCAGTATACATGTACCTAGGAGTCAAGACAGAAATGTTCAACGAAGTCCCTGCAGGAAATGTTCTTGCAATCGCAGGACTGCAAACCTTTGCAGGAGACACAATAATGGATGAAAAAGACCAGCCATTTGAAGAACTAAAACACATATTCGAGCCAGTCATAACAAAAGCAG
>JAWABT010000031.1:0-8100 GCA_038884515.1 Candidatus Woesearchaeota archaeon
CCTTTATGAGTATAGGTGTTTTAATGATGCTGAAAAAAAAGAAATTTTTGCATTGTATAGCAAGATTCTTTATTTGCAGAGGCGTTTGTTTGAGGCAGATTTCTTGCTTGACGACCATGCTGATGCTGCGATTATAAAGCAGATTGCCAAAGAGTGGCCTGACATTAGAAAGCAGATGGTTCCTTTTGTCAAGGAGCTTGAGGCTTGTTGGCAGAAACTGCCTGAGTCAGAGAAAGCTCCGAAGGAGTATCTGGGATGAGGATAATTCTTCTTGGCCCGCAGGGTTCTGGAAAAGGCACCCAGGCAAAATATATCTCAGAAAAATACTGTATTCCTCATATAAGCACAGGGGATATTCTCAGGGATGCTGTTGAGAAAAAGACAGAGCTTGGCTTGAAAGCAAAAAGCTATATGGATAAAGGAGTTCTTGTTCCTGATGCTGTCATAATTGGTATCATGAAAGAGAGAATATCAAGGCCAGACTGCGGTACGGGTTTTGTTCTTGATGGTTTTCCAAGGACTCTTGCGCAGGCAAAGGCTCTTGATGAGATTACAGAGATTGATTTTGTCCTTGAATTAAGGATTCCTGACGAAGTTTCTGTTGAGAGACTTTCCAAGCGAAGGGTTTGTGAGAAATGCCAGGCACCTTATGGTTATGAGGCAAAGATGCCAATAAAATGCAAGAAGTGCGGCGGAAAGTTAATCCAACGTTCTGATGACAAGCCAGAGGCAATCAAGAAAAGATTGGCTGTTTATCATGAAGAGACAGAACCATTACTTGAGTATTACAGGCCAAGAGATATTGTTCATGCAATTGATGGAACAAAAACAGTTTCAGAAGTTTTTAATGAGATTGTTTCAGTCTTGGGAGAATAATTGTTTAATGAATTCTGTTGCATAGCTTCCTTTCTGCAGTTTGAATTTTATAAGAACTTTCTTTTTTCCTTTGTTTAATTCATCTTCTTCAAGCTCTCCTATCTTTAGGTCTTTTGCTTCTGCTGTGAAGCTCCTGCTGCTTCCTTCTGAGCTTAGCTCTGGTATCTCTCTTATTATGAAATCTCTTGGCTCTATTTTTTCTTTGAGCAGGAGGTCTGCCATGCACTTGTCTGCAATTATTGTTCCAAATCCTACAAGAGGTATTTCTGCAAGCTCTTCCTCTTTGTGTGTTTCTGCTGTCTGGTTCCATATCCAGCTCTGGTATGCGTGGATGTAAAGCTTGAGGATTTTCGCAGGGATTGTCCTCAGGGCTCCGACATAATTGTTTGGGTTTTTTGAGAGGTATTCTTTTATTCTCTTTTCAACATCTCCTTTTCCTTCAAGCAAAAGATTGACTGCTTGCTTGAATTCTTTTTTCACGATTGCTTTTCCTATTTCTGCATTGTTTTTGCTGAATCTTTGTTCTCCGAAGAAATTTATGAATTTTGTTTTTGGCTTTGGTTTTTTGTCTATGTTCCTTACTGTTATCTCAAACTCATTTCCTTCAAGTGTGCCGAGGCTTACCGGCTCGTTTCCTTTTCCTAAGAATTTTATTTCAATGTCTTTTAATTTTACTTTCTCAAGTTTTTCTTTTCCAATGCCTTCTGCTGAGCATACCTGTTCTGTTATTGCTGTCTTGTCTTTGTTTCCTGCAAATCCAAGCTTTTTCAGCTGGATATTTAGTGCCTGTGCAATGTGCTCAAGCGCCCTTATTGTTGTGTAATTTTTTTTCTTGAGCAAGAAATAACTGTATTTTCCTTCTTTTTCTGGCTTTACTGTGCTTATTTCTTTGACTATGAAGTCTTCTGGTTGTTGCTTGATTTTGTACATGCCTCTGCATTAAAAAGACAATCTTTAAAAATGCTTTCATTATTGTATGTATCATGCACCTGTAGCTCAGCTTGGATAGAGCGTCTGCCTCCTATTCTTTTTGGAGCGAGCAGAAGGCCGTGGGTTCAAATCCCATCAGGTGCGTAAAATCGTTTAGCACCTGATGGCTAGGAGAAAGCTTTGCTTTTGACTATGCCTCAGGTGCGTTTTCGATGCTAAGATTCATTCATTTATGTGAGGGCTGGCGGTATTTTGTTGGTTCTTTGAAGCGAAAGCTATGTGGTGCAAAGCAGTATCACGGAAGTGCTGAGTTAATTTGTAGGCAGATTATTGAGGATTGCTGGAACGGGACTTATTTTATGAATTCAGCAGGGCATTTTAGGGAGTTCTGGGCTCGTGATTTTGGCTTTTGTGTTGATTCCTTGCTAAAGCTTGGCTATACTGCCAGAGTAAAGAAGACTCTTGGTTATGCTCTTAAGAAGTATTCAGAGCATGGCAGGATAACAACTGCAATCTCTCCTAAGGATGTTGATTTTGATTTTCCAGATGTTTATTCTCCTGATTCTGTTGCTTTTTTCTTTTATGCTTTAGAGAGAGCGAATGCATTTTATTTGATTGAAAAATACAAAGATTTCCTTAGCAGGGAAATAAAGAGATTTTACTTAACAGTTCTTGATAAAAAAACAGGTTTGGTCAAGAGGAATAAGCATTTTTCAGCTTTGAGAGACTATTATATTAGAGATTCTTCCTGCTATGATAACACAATGGTTGCTCTTCTTTCAAAAACATTGGACAAAATAAAAGTTCTTGACAATCCTTTCAAAAGATTTGATTTTAAGAAGATAATCAAGGATAATTTTTGGACAGGCAGTTATTTTCTTGATGATTTGAGTGGCAAGAAGCATGTTGCAGGCGATGCGAACATCTTTCCTTTTTGGCTTGGTATTTTTGATGACAAAAAAATGCTGGCATCAGCGATAAACACAATGCAGGAAGCTGGTCTTGACAGGCCTTTTCCTTTGAAATATGTCTCTGGCAGTCATAAAGAGAAGAAGCTCTTTATTGAGTTTCTTGTTCCTGACTGGGAAAAAAACAGTATCTGGCCTCATATGGGTCCTATGTTTATCTCTCTTGTGAAAAAGATTGATGAATACGAGGCAAATACTTATTTTCTGAATTACAGGCATTTGATACAAAAGAATAAAAACTTTTATGAGCTCTATGATAAAGATGGAAAGCCTTATAAGAGTCTTTTCTACATGGCAGATGAAAGCATGATTTGGTGCGCAAATTACCTGACAATATGAGAATACTTTACGCAGCTTCAGGAGAAGGTTATGGCCATGCAATAAGGTCAAAGCCAATAATTGATTTTCTTAGAAAGAAGAATAAAGTGAAGATTGCAGCAGGAGGAAAAGCTAGAACGTATTTCTCGAAGTATTATCCTGTTTCAAGAATTGCCACATTAAGGCTGATTTATGTTAACAATAAAGTATCTAATATCCTGACTGTTTTGTTCAATATCTTGCAGGCACCTTTGATTCTGCTGAGCGTAATAAAACTGATTTACACATTCGTTTCTTTCAAGCCGAGTGTTGTTGTTAATGATTTTGAAACCTTTACTCATTATATTGCTTTGCTTGCAGGTATTCCTGTTATTTCAGTTGATAACCAGAACATACTTGCTCAGGCAAGAATCTCGGTTCCTAAGGGCCATAAGATTAATTATTTCAAGACATTGCTTACAATAAAGTTGTTAAGCCCAAGGCCAACTTTTAGTTTGGTTCCAACTTTCTTTTATCCTGAAGTTAAAAGTAGCAGGACTGACTTACTTTATCCTGTTATCAGGAACCAGATTCATAAGCTAAAGCCATCTAACAAAGGTCATCTTCTTGTTTACCAGACATCAAAGACAAACAAGGTGTTGCATGATGTTCTTAAAAAATCAAATCATAATTGTATTATTTATGGCTTTGATATTGAAGAAACTGATTGCAATATTGTTCATAAGAAATTTAATGAGAAAGAGTTTTTTGACGACCTTGCTTCATGCAAGGCCTTGATTACTAATGGCGGTTTTACTTTGATTTCAGAAGCTCTGCACTTGAAGAAGCCGATTCTCTCGAATCCGATTGCCAGCACTTTTGAGCAGGTTGTTAATGCTTATTATCTTGACAAGCTTGGCTATGGATTGATGGCTGAAAAGCTTGATTCTGCTGTGCTTAACAGGTTCTTAAAGCAGCTTCCAAAATACGTTAAAAATTTAGAAAGCTATAAAAAGGAGGGCAATTCTATGTTCTTCAATAGGCTGGGGGAGCTGATAAAGAGTGTTTCACAAGGATAAATTACTTAACATAACTGCTTTAGTTTCATTATTTATCTTCATAGTTTTCTTGCTGTATGCTTATTTTGTTGACTTGTGGAGTTATTATGCAGCAGATGGATTTATCTTTATTGGATTATTGATTTTCTTTTATTTTACTTATAAGAACTGGAATCTTAACCTGCCTGTATTCACTTTGCTGATGCTTGGCTTTACCCTGCACATGTGCGGTGTTTTCGGGTGGTATAATGTATCTCCAGTATCTTTGTCTTGGGATCACATCACTCATCTTGTTCCTATGTTTGCTTTCACTTGCTTGTTTTTTGGCTTTGCTCACAGGTTTATGAACAGAAAGTTTTTCACAGGAAAGAATTTAAGTATATTTGCAATAGTTCTTCTTGCAGGGCTTGGCTGTGGTGTTATTATTGAGCTTTCTGAGTTTACTGGCTTTGTTGCCTTTGGCTTTGGTGATGGCGGTTTCTTCTTCGGCACAGGAGATGCGTTTCAGGGTCAGACTGTTTATAGTATTGAGCAGATTGAGGAGTATGGCGGTGGCTGGTTCAATACAATGTGGGACCTTGTCTGGAACACAATTGGCTCCCTGCTTGCTATGATTGTCATGATTGTTTCTTATTTTGTTTTTGGAAGAAGAGAGAAGAATTTGTTTGATGATTACTGATTATTTTGCCAATCTTTTTAACATTTCAGAAATTTTCTGTCCAGCTGCTTTTCCTCTGAGTTTCTTCATTGCTTCTCCTATTAAAGCATTGAATGGCATTCCTTTGTGTTCATCAACTATTTTCTTTAATTCCTGCTCCAGCTGTTCGTCTGGCATTAAGTGGTATTTTGCAATCACTTGAGAAACTGGCTTATTCTCTTTGAGTATGTCAAGAACGTTTTCTTTGGATATTTTTTCAGAGCTTAATTCGTCAAATAGTAATTCAAAGTCTTCTTCTGTTGGGTTTATCTCTATCTTGAATTGCCTGTTTATTGTTTTGTCAGCTGTCATCACTATCTCTGCTATGTACGCTGGCTTTATTTTTTTGTATTTCTCAATTAATGCATCAAATAATTGTGCTTTTGGCGATTTTGCAGTGAGTTCAGCAAGGTCTTTTGATAGTCCGAGTTTTTCATATCTTTTTGCTTTGTCTTCAATCATTTCAGGCAATTCAATTGCATCAATCATTTCTTTCGTTATCTTTATTGGCGGTATGTCTGTTTCTGGGTACATTCTTGCTGCTCCTGGCATCTGTCTTTCATAGCTTGTTGTATTGTCAGGGTTTGCTTTTCTGACTTCGCACGGGACTCCTTCTATTGCTTGGTTTGCTCTGTCTATTACTGCTTTTAGTGCTCTGATAGCTCTTTGTTTTTCATCTGCTACAAGGACAAATCCGTCTTCTGGTCCGCACAGCAGTTCTTTTTTGAGTATCTCTACTTCTCTTTCTGTTATTCCATACCCTGGCAGTTCATCGAGGTGTATTATTCCTCCCACTCCTGCTGTTGTTTTTGCTCTGTCTGATAATTCTGTTCCTAGTCTTCTTCCTGGCTGGATTTCTTTGCCTGTCAGCCCTTTGAATCCAGATAGTTTTATTCCAAGAATAAAATTTCCTGCCTGTAAATTTTTTGTGACAAGTTTTGAGCCAGAATGCTTTAATGTTTCGCTTACGTCTTTTATTTCAGGCTCTTGTTTTTTTGCTTTTCTTTTCAGTAATTCTTTTTTTATCTCGACTAGGTTTGTTTGTCTTATGATTTCTTGCTCAATTAGTTTTGGTATTGCTTTTAGGTCTTGTGCTCCTTTTATTTCTACTCTGTTTCCTTCTTTTATTGATACGTTTATGTCTTGTCTTATTGTTCCTATTCCTCTTTTTGCTTTGCCTGTGCTTCTCAGGAGCATTCCTAGTTTTTCAGCGACTTCTCTTGCGTGTTCTGGTGTTTTTATGTCTGGTGTTGTTCCTATTTCCATTAAGGGTATTCCTAATCTATCTAATCTAAACACAACTCTGTCTTTTTCATCTTTTATTGGCCTGCACGCGTCTTCTTCTAGTATTATTGTTGGTACTCCTATGTTTCCTTCGCTTGTTTTTAGCACTCCGTTTCTTGCTATTAGGCAGGTTCTTTGGAATCCTGATGTGTTGCTTCCGTCTACTACTGTTTTTCTCATTACCTGTGCTCCGTCAACAAATTTTCCTTCAAGAATCTTGGAAACCTGCAGTGCTGTTGCAAGTGCTTCTTTGTTTATTGGGTTTGGTGGGCTTTCATCTAGCTCAACAAGGCATGTTGTGTCGTGGTATCCTTCATAGACATAGTATTTTCCTTTAGCTGTCTCTTCTGCAGCAGCAATGTCAATCTTGCCTGTCTCTCCGACAACCGCTCTTAGTTTTCTTTTTACCTTGAAGTGTGGCTCGTCTTCTCTTATTATTGTCGGGCATTTGCAGAATAGCTTGTTGCCTTCTAATTGCTGGTGTATTTCTATTCCGCATTTGAATCCTAGTCGTTCGAGATCTGCCTTTTCCATATCATTTCTCCTTTTTTCTTGACGATTTTGACTGCGTGCATTGGTATTTCTTTTTCTTCGCTGTCAATTTCAACTGTTATGAAGTTTTCGCTCATTTCTTTTATTGCTTTGTATGGGAACATGATTAGTTTTTTCTGCATATTATCCCAGTATCCTAAGGTATAATCATCAGGATTCTCTTTTTTATCCCACTTTATCTTGTTGATTAATTCTTTGATTGTTATCATTGCTTGACAAATTTTTCTTTGTATTCTATTCTTTCAGAAATTTCTCCTGCAATATTCTTGCTCATTAGTTCTTTTATCTTTTCTTTAGGGTAATTGCTTAATAGCCATGCTAGTTTGATGTAAGCTGTTTCTGGGGTCGTGTCGCAGTAGTTTCCTATGATTCCTGCTTCAATTAGTTTTCTTCCTGTGCTGTATACATTCATGTCAACTTGTCCAAAGATTGTTTGTGTTGTCATGACTACTGGTATTCTTGCTGCTATTTTTTTTAGTGCTTCTAGTATTTTTGTGTGTTCTTTTGTGTGGTTGTCTATTTCATTTATTGGCATATGTCCGAGGCCTGTTCCTTCTATTATTAGGCCGTCAAATACTTCGTACATTCTTAGTTCGTCTGCAAACATGTTTGGTCTTGCTTTCAGCATTCCTATCTGTAGGTTGTCTTTTATTGGCATTAATTTCAGTGGCTTTTTTGATGTCTTGTTGTATTCTGATTTTAACATATCAACTTTTTTCTGTGAGTAATTCACAATAGCTATTGGCTCTGTGTTTATTGCCTGGAATGCGTCTCTTCTGCTTGAGTGCATCTTCCTGCATTTTGTTCCTGGGAGTATGATGCATGTTTCGTCTTCTGTGTTTGCGTGCATGCATACAGCTACTTCTGCAAAGTGCTTGTCTGCTGCTATGAAGAATGCAGCTGAAATCAGGTTTAGTGCAGCATCGCTGCTTCCCCTGTCAGAGCTTCTCTGCGCCCCTACAAGAATTACAGGAATAGATAGGTCTTGAAGCATGAAAGAAAGTGCGGCGGCAGTGTAGTGCAGTGTGTCTGTTCCGTGCGTTACTATCACTCCAGAAGCTCCTGCTTTTATTTCTTTTTCTATCTCTTTTGCGATTATGTTATAGTGCGAAAACCTCATGTCTTCTGAGAACATGTTGTTTATCAATCTTGATTTTATGTTTGCTATTTCTTTTAGCTCTGGGAACATTGCTATTATTTCTTCTGGCTCAAATCTTGCAATAACTCCTCCTGTTTCATAGTCTACTTTGGATGCAATTGTTCCTCCTGTGTGAAGGATTGTTATTGTCGGCAATCCTGGCTTTTGAGTTTCTTTTGGAAATTCAGCTTTTGCCTGTTCTTTTTTTCTTCCCATTGGCTTTATCTCTTTCACTTTCTCCTTCTTAATCCCCATATTATACCCAGTATCGAGCTTTACAACAATGAATTCTTTTTCTTC
>JAWABT010000032.1:0-7962 GCA_038884515.1 Candidatus Woesearchaeota archaeon
CATCTGCAGAGCGCGGGCATTATCTTGGAGCAAAATACATTATTTTCCATGCTGGTTATTATGGCAAATTAACTAAAGAGCAGGCATTTGAGGGTGTTAAGAAAGCAATTCTTGAGATGCAGTCTGTTATCAAGAAAAACAAGTGGAGTGTTATGCTTGCTCCTGAAACAACTGGGAAGTCATCTCAGTTTGGGGATCTTGACGAGCTTAGCAGGATGCACAAGGAGACCGGGTGTGCTGTCTGTGTTGATTTTGCTCACATGAAGGCAAAATATCTTGGCAAGATTGACTATAAGTATGTCCTTGATACTATTAAAAAATTTAAATTCAGGCCTTTGACTGCTCATTTTTCAGGTATTGAGTGGGGTCCTGGTGGTGAGAAGAGGCATGTTCCTGTTGTTGATTCTGACATGCGGGAGCTTTTGAAGTGGATAATTAAGTACAAGCTTGACATAAGGCTTGTTAATGAAAGTCCTGATATTATTGGTGATGCAGTCAAGGCAAACAAGATACTGCATCAGCTTTATAAATAATTAAATATTCTATTTATGTCATGGCTGGTAATACTATTCAAAGCAAAAGTCTTGAAAATTATCTTAAAGAAGCAAAAGAGCACACTAAAGACGAGTTTATGAAAAAGCATGAAGAATCTTGTTTTTTTGTTGGCAATGTTCCTGCTGCAACAGGTGATGCTTCTCAGAAGCTTGCATTTTCAACACTGCCTGGCGGAAGCTTAAAGGATTTAGATAAAAAAGTGGTTGCAGGGCAGATTGTTTATGAGATCCCTTTTGACAAGCTCAGCTCTGGGCAGATGCTGTGGGTTGGCAGGGCAGGTAACTGCATGATACAGATAGAGCATCCTTCTGTCTCAAAGCTTCAGGGCTACATCAAACTTGATCTCAAAGAGAAAAAGATTGTGTATGCAGACACTGGCTCAAAAAACGGTTCGAGGATAGATAACAAAGCCATCAGTCCTAATATGGAGTATCCTCTTGTTTCAGGCCACACATTAGGCTTTGGTGAGACAATTAGGCTTCAATTTTATTCCCTTCCTGATTTCCGTGATATGCTTGAATGCTTGAAATAGATTTATATATCCCTTTCTTATTTGCTGTATTATGAAAAAGGTAATCCTTGATACTGATTTTTTGATTCACTGCGCTAAGTTCAAGATAGATTACACTGCAGAGCTTGCAAGGATTCTTAATTTCAATTTCGAACCAGTCATAATTGACAAAACTCTTGATGAGCTTGACTCTATAATCGCGAAAGGCAAAAAAGAGGGGAGGATAGCAAAGCTGGCAAAAACTATCCTGAAACACAAGAATATACTGCAGATTGAGACAAAAAAAGATAAGATTGTTGACGAGCTTATTCTTGATGTTGTGGATAAGGAAGAATATATAGTTGCAACAATGGATGCTGACCTGAAAAGAAGGTTGAAGAAAAAAGGTGTTCCTGTTGTGGTTATAAGGCAGAAGAAGTATCTGCAATTATTTAATTATTGAATTTACTGAGTATTCTGAAACAGCAAGCTGTGACGGTAAACGGCCAAAGGATAGTAACCTTTTTAAACCCCTCTTGATTCTTTAGAGCTATAATGAGATGCCGGGGGTTTCTCAAATCACCTGCTGGCATTGATGCAGGCGAGGTAAAAAAATGTTTTATCGAATTGAGCTTAAGGATCATATAAGGGTTGCGCCAAGGCTTTTCAGCTCTGATGTTAATGATGCTGTGCTGAAAAGCGTTTGCTTGAAGTATGATGGGATGGTTGACCCAGACATTGGTTTTGTTATTGCAGTTACAAAAGTGAACACAGTTGGAGAGGGAGTTGTGATACCAGGAGATGGAGCAAGTTATTATAACACAACATTTGAAGTCATCTCATTCAAGCCAGAGTTACAGGAGGTTGTTGCTGGAAGGATAAAGGATATTGCTGATTTCGGAGCTTTCCTTACAATGGGTCCTGTTGATGGCATGATTCACATCGGCCAGACAATGGATGATTTTGTGAGCTTTGCAAAAGATAAGGTGCTCACTGGTCGCGATTCAAAAAGAACGCTTAAGGTTGGTGATACCTGCAGGGCAAGAATTATTGCAGTGTCATTCAAGGACATAACCAACCCGAAGATTGGTCTTACTATGAGGCAGCCTGGCCTTGGAAAGCCAGAGTGGATTGAAGAAGAAGAAAAGTCAAAAGCAGAGAAGACTGAGAAAAAAGAAAAAGCTTTGAAGAAGGGTAAATAAAAATGAAAAAGAAAGTTTGCAAGAAATGTAAAATTTTTGTTGAAGGCGAAGAATGCCCGCTTTGCAAGGGAAACCAGTTCGTTACAAACTGGAAAGGAAGACTTAATATAATTGATGCTAATAAGTCTGAGATAGCTAAGAAGATTGACATAAAAGTTAAGGGGGAATATGCAATAAAAGTGAGTTAAAATGTTGAAGATAACAACTAAAAAAGAAAATCCATTGATTGGAAGGATCGAGATTAAAGGAGAGCTTGCTTTTCAGGGAGCAACACCATCAAATGATGCTGTGCAGAAAGAGATTGCTGAATGCATGAAAGTTGACCCTTCTGTTGTCAAGGTCAAGAGCATCTATACTGCATATGGCGAGACAAAGGCTGTTGTCACAGCGCATGTTTATAATTCAAAGGAAGATCTTGAAAGGTTTGAGCCAAAAAAGAAAGAGCCTAAGGCAAAGAAGGCAGAAGAAGCCAAGCCTGAAGAGAAGAAAGAAGAGAAGAAGTGATTATTATGGCTGAAAAAAAAGTTGCAGGAAAAAAGAAAACAGTTCAGGCATGGAAGATGTTTGAAAAGAAAGGGGACGCTATTGAGCGAAAGAACAAAAGTTGTCCTAAGTGCGGTCCAGGATTTTTCATGGCAAAGCATGCTTCGAGATGGACCTGTGGAAAGTGCAAGTGGACTGAGTTCATTTCTAAGAAATGAAAGTTATATGAAAATTATTCTTTAGGGTTGTGAACTATCTTTTGCTCTCTTCTGCGCCTTGAAGAATTAGTATGTCTTCTGTGGTTAATTTTTCTCCTTTTGTTAGTTTCTCTTCAACATCTCTCTGCTTCTCTGAGAGTGTTTTTTTCCTCTCCGCTGCTTTTTTTGCCCTTTCTTTTTGTTTTTCATCCATCAGCTTTTCATTTAGCTCGCTCATTGCCTTTAGCTTTTCTTTCAGCTCATTGTTTATTTTTGAGAGCTCTTCTTTTTTCTCTGTTATCTGCTTGTTCAGGGCATTCTCTGTTTTCTTCAGCTCATCTATTTTTTTTGAGTTTTCTATGATTAACTCATGCTTTTCTTGGCTCTCTTTTGCCTTGTGCTGTATCTGCCTGTGTATTTCATCTGCCTTTGCTTTAAGGTCATCGATTTCTTTTGACATGGCATGTGATTCGCCCCATACGCTACTGACTTTCTGCGCCTCGTCATAGATTTTCTTGAGCTCTTTTATCCTTTTCATCATTGCTTTTTCCTTGTCAAAGCTAAGCACGCTTGTCTCTATCTTTTCCTCTATGCGGTCTATCTCTTCCTTTATTCTGGCGGGGTTTTCTTTTATGCCTGTTTTTGCTTCTATGGTTTTTCTCTCTGCATTGAGCTTTTTTATCTGCTCTATTTTTTCCCGTATGGTGTCATTTAGCTTTTTTCTTTCATCCTTAGAAGTCTTGACAAATGCAGTCAGGCTGTCTCTTTCTTTCCTCAGTTCTTTTGTTTTGTTTATGAGTTCAGCGATTTCTTTTCCCTGTATATCTCTTTTTTTGAACACCGCTTCTTTCTGGTCGTTAATCTGATTAAGTCTATATCTTAGCTCTTGGATTTGCTTTTTGAGCTCATCTGCTTTCTGTTGTAGTTCTTTTTTTTCTTGCGGTGTGAGCATGCTTTGTTATTTAAAATAAAAAAACAAATTTTTTCCTCCTTAGCCGAATAGTGCGCTCAGTCCTGCTGCTGCCTCTTCTGGAGATGCCTTTTTCTCTTCTGGCTTTTTCTCCTCTTTCTTGGCCGCAGGTGCTCCGCCAGCTGCAGGCGCTGCAGCAGCGACAGGTGCAGCAGCTGCTTTTGCAAGCACTTCATCTATCTTCACTCCATCAAGTGCTGCAACAAGAGCTTTTATTCTTGTCTCGTCTACTTTTGCTCCAGCTGCTTCCAGTACCTTTTTGAGTGTTGCTTCGTCTACTTTTTTTCCAGCTTTGTGGATAAGCATTGCCGCGTATATGTATTCCATCTTATTGACCTCCTTGTAAGTATTATTTTGGTTGTTCTGCTGCTTTTGGTTCTTCTTTGCTTTTTTCTTCTGCTTCAAGGGCTTTTGCTTCCCTCTCTGCTTTTTGCAGCAGCAGTTCTACTGTTTCTTTTGTTGTGTACCTGATTTCCAGTGCAAGCCCGTATGCCTGGTTTGCTGTCATCATGATGTCTTGCATGAATTTCTCTTCATCAATATCCAAGACACTTTTTGGGTATATTGTTCCGTTTTCATATACTGCTGTTACGTTCAGGCCTATCTCCATAGGTTCTATTCCAAGTTTTACAAGCAGTCCTGCAAGTTTTTCGCTTATTGGCTTTCCCTCTGCGCAGACCATGGAATCAGTCTTGATTGCTATTTTTCCGCCTTCAACACCTGCTTTAATTCCCAAAGCGCCAAGCTCTCCTATGATTGGGCCTGGTGTGAATGGTGTTGGGCCTGCTGGCACAATTATGTCATATGGTGCTATCTGTCCTGGCTTTGCAGGCGCTTTTGACTTGCTTTTCTTTAGTGTTTTGAATAAGCTGAATGGGTTTTCTTTTGTGAATACCAGTGCAGGCATTCCTTTGAGTTCTTGCTTTAGTTTTTCTAGGCCTGGCTTGTCTTTTATGTTGTCCAAGGCTTTGAGTATGAGCCTTCTTTTTGTCATGAATATCTCTATTTTTCCCCTTAACTGTTTCCTCATAGTTGCAAGCTGGGGTGATGGAAGATTTTCCATATTTGCAACTGCTATTATCGGGTATGCCTTTACAAGGTCAGATATTTTTTTGATTATATTTTTCTTGTAGAGAGGTGCTTTTGTTGTTTTCTCGCTCATTTTTTAGCCACCTCTCCTTTGAAATTAATATTGCCTTTCACTGTCATAACAGCAGGTGGTCCCATTGATAGTTTTATCATCACGTTTTTGATATTGTTTTCCTCTTCTGGAAGCGCATGAGTTAATGCGTTGTAGATTGTGGTCATGTTGTCAAGTAGCTGCTCATCTGGGGTGTCTTCTAATCCAATTGCACATTTTATGCTGAGCTGTGTTTTTGCAGATATCCTTATTGTTTTCTGTAGCTTTTCAACTAATGGCTTAAGGTTTGCATTAGGCGGAACTACGCATCCGGCTTTTGGGTTTGGCATTTTTCCTCTGGAACCTAATACTTTACCAAAAGTTTTTGCAATGTCCGCCATCAGGTTTGCCTGTGCGATGAAGAAATTGTAGCTCTTGGCTAGTTTTTTCAGTTCTATCTTGTTTCCTGTGTATCTTGGGAACTCGTCATGAAGTACTACCTTGTCGCATACTGCTTTTGCCTGTGTTCCAAGTTCTGGTCCAACCAAGGCGCATATCTTTATCTTTTTTCCTTTTCCTTGATTTAAAGTTACAAAGATATCAACCTGTTGTTCTGGTTTCTTTAAGTCAAGACCCTTCAGATTTACAATAAAGTCAACACTCTGTTTGAAATTTCTTTTAGGAGAATTATTCTTTACAAGTTCTAGTGCTTTCTTGAAGTTTTCTTTGTCCACTTTGCTACCCTCCAACTCTTATGAGTTGTAATACGGGAATACTATACAGAGTATGATTTATGGGTTATTTAAAAAGGTTATGGTTTTTGAGGCAAAACATAACCTCAAAAATCAGAGATTTTTGTTGGTTTCGGAAAGAGTGTGATTTAGTCACTATCTTTGTTCTTTCTGTATACTTTTTCTATCAAAGTCAGGTCAATTGCTGGTTTAAAAAGATCAGTAACCTTAAAATCATCTTTTTTTTCATATCTCTTTTTTTCATATTCTGCTAAAGCTTCTCTGAAAGGGCCTGGCCCTAATATTCCTGGGTTGCCTGTAAATTTGGAAGGGTCCATTCTTGCTACAAAACACCACCCGCACCTGCATATTGACGGATCTCCATGACACATTTTTCATTCACCTTCTTAAATTAATATCACAATCTGCCGCCCAGCGTCAGCATAAATGATTTCTGATACCGTTCTTTGCGTATCTCACAGTATTTTTTGTAATCTTCAGAATTTTTAAAATCAAGCCCTTCTTTTTTCATTTTCATATCTAAATATTTAATATAATCTTTATCTGGTTTAAGCCCCATTCTTTTCATTTCAGCCATTTCACACTTGAAGCGATATGTATCAATTTGCTGTTCTAAAGAAGGCTCTTTGTCCCTTAATCTAAAATCGTTATATGGCATAGATGTGAAATAATTCATATGCATCACAGATATACTGCTTGTTTCCTTGGTATATTAATGAAAGTTGTTTGCTTTGCTACAACATTAAGAATTTTTGATTCCCACATAAACAGTCGTCAATTCCTGCAGGTATTTTCTTATTTTGTATTTTACTTCAAATGGCTTGAATTCAGTTTCTTTGAATTCTTTGAGTATTTCTGGGCTTATTATGTTGAATTTCAGTGCCTTGCTGGCAAACCTTCCTTCTTTATTGTCATTCACCAAGGGGATTATTATCGTTGCTCCTGGCTTTGCTACTCTGTATAGTTCTCTTGCTGCTTTTATTGGGTCTGGTATGCATTCAAGCATGCCTGAGCTTATTATCCAGTCAAATTCCTCATCATAGAATTCTCTTGTTTTTCCATTGACTTTCTGGCCGTAGAACTGCCTTGCATATGTCAAGTCTTGCCCATCTGCTTTCCATAGCCGCACAAGTATCTTGTTTCTTCTTGCTTTTTTTTCTGCTTTTTTCAGCATTGGCTCTGATGCATCAAATGCGTCAATCAGCATTCCCTCAAGATTCTCCCCTTTTTTTCTCATGGCTTTAATCATGCCGATTGTCCATCTGAGTGTTCCGCATCCTGCCTCAAGCCCCCTGTTTCCTAAATGTATTTCTGTCTGCTCAAAGAATTTCTTTGGAAAGGACCTGTGCCCTATCATTCTGCTGCCTAATTCATACACTTTTGCCAAAGCAGCATCATACTCACGAAAGTTCATATTTACCTTGTTTGGAATATGGGTATTTAAATTTTTGCGATACTTATATATACTTGAATTGAAAAATAGTTGTCATGGAAAAAGAGCTGATGTTTGTTGCTTTTATTGGAATTGTTTCTCTTCTTGTTATGATGGAGTTTGCAGGCACAGGTGCTGCTGTTGCAGGCGCGGTTCGGCTTCAGGGCTCTATTATGGATAGTGAGGGAAAGCCTGTTCTTTCAAGCAGGTATAATTACTGGCAGAGTGCTGAGGGAACTGTTCGTGTTATTCCAGGAAAGTTCAACCAGATTGTTGCAGAGAGCAATGGCGTGATTCTTGGTGAAGGAAAGATGGACCAGATATCATATTCGCTTCAGATGCACCAGGACTGGGAGCAGGCAGATGTTTTGAATATCTTTGTTGGCTTTTATGATCCCTGGCGGCCTGAGACAAATAAATTAGTGCCATGCACAAGGATAACCAAGTCTGAGATTAACAGGCATCCCCGTATGGGCCAGCAGTATGTTCTTGTAATGGATTTAAAGTGCAATGAAATGACAGCTCTTGAGAAAATGTCTTCAGTGGGGTATAGATGAAAAAAACCTGGTATCTCGGATTTTTAGGCTTTCTTGGATTCTTAGGATTGAAGAGTCCTGCTTATTATGCTTTCTTTGCATTTTTCTTGTTTTTCTTGCAATTGCTTAAGAAATAGTCAGTAACATTTTTTTCTTTTGTCATATATTGCTTCTATGAAAGGATGTGCTTTCTTGAATTCTTCATCTTCTCCTGCAGGGCCGAAA
>JAWABT010000033.1:0-7625 GCA_038884515.1 Candidatus Woesearchaeota archaeon
AAAATAGGTCTCCATAAATCTTGAACCTTCAGGGTCATTCCAAAAATATAAAGGGATTGATGGGAAAGGTTTTTCGCAGACAAGTTCTCCAGGTTTGTCAAATATGGGTTTCCCACTCTCATCATAGACCTTTGTGGCAAATCCAATGGCAGGTCCAGACATCTCACCTGCATATAAGGGTTGGATAGGTGTTCCTTCAATCAATCCTGCCTGTGCATCCGTGCCGCCAAGACCAGAATTGAAATAGACGTCCTCCTTCATTGACTCATAAACATACTCGAAGCCTTCTTCAGGAAGGATAGAACCACTCTGAAAGATTCCTTGTCCTCGAGCAAAATCTCCTGTCTAAAAGCATAGTGCAGCAGCTTGAGGAAGAAAAGCTCGCGATAGAGCTCGGCACCGGCAAAGTCCTGTCAGACACATCAGGAAGATTCATTGCAATAATAGACGGGCAGACCATATCGCAGGGCATTGACCCAGAAGGAAAAAGAAACAGGTGCGAGTACGAGACATTCCTGATACAGGGATTCCTGCAGAGAGGGCTTGAACTCAATGACCCAAAGGCAGCACTTGAATTTGCAGATGGGCAGATAAAGAAATTTTATCATAATGAAATTCCAGAAGAATCACTCAAATGCACAAAGACAGCAAGAATGGATCACTACAAATACTCTGACAGGGCAACACAGAGATCATCAAGAGAGGCAGTCCGGCAAGAAGTACTAAAAGATGAAAAATATGAGTATACCAGAATGCAGGAAGAGCTTTTCGGAGAGAATGGCACAATCAAAAGAGTTGTGCAGATGAGATTTCCAATCACACTAAATAATAATGCAATGAAAAAATTATTCAGTGGCGAAGCAAGTAAAGAAGATTTGGAAAAGATATTAAATAAATTTTCTGTCTAAAACTTCCAGTTTTTTTATTGTTTAGCCCGGAATTTTTTATAGAATTCATCAAAAAACATTTTGATTTTGACCGGATACTCTCTCTTTATTTTATCTTCAGAAACAACGACATAGTTACATACTTTCAGAATCTTCTCCCTTATCTGCTCAGGAGTCATGCCTTTGGTTAATCTTCCATAATAAATCAGCTCATCGTATGTGATTGGGCGGCCCTCTCTGCTTCCGTATCTTCTGATAAGCTCTGCTTCTGAAGTTCCAAGAATAGATGCAGCATCGATTGTAGAAAAATCTAATGTTCTGAATTCTCTTTCAGTTATCTCAATTACTTCTTTTTCAAGTGCCATTTTTTTCTTCTAATATGTAGCAGGAATGTTTTAGCTCTTTATAAAACTTTTGGTATTTTAACTACTATTAAATAGTTAAATTGTAATTAATATAAATGTTTTATATGAGAATTGCGTTTATTGTGCCGTCCTGGCCAGGTCTTGATGTTACTCTTGCCAAGCCTTTCTCTGTTTCTATGATGCTTCCTTTTACAATGATATTTGGCCTGACATAATGCTCGTCTGCAGGGCATTCCTTGACTGTCTTTATCTTTGCCTTTGAGAATGTCTTTGTCTTAGGGTCAAAAACATTGGCAACCTCTGCTGTAAGCACACGCGTTTTCTCCCCACCACCTTTTGTCCTGACCTTTTTCAGCTTCTGCTTTTGAATTGTTGTAAGCGTTGGAGAGTGGCCTATCTCAAATTTTCTTTTGCCTCTTGCAGGTATGTATCTTCCGCCACTTATCTTTCTCCCAAGCCTGCTTCTATGAATTACGACCATAGCTATTAGAATTTAGGGATGATTTATAAATCTTATGCTTGGCGCTTGGCGCTTTGGCTTGGCGGTTACTAAACGCAAAATATAAATAAGCAAAACAAATCTTTTCATAAGATATGAAACAATTATTTTGCATCCTTGCATTTTTGGCTGTTCTTTCACCAATAGCAGTTGCCGCAAACTTAAGCCAGCAGATTCCTCAAGCCAGTGCAGCAGACCAAAATAAAACAGTTGTTATTGTGCAGGAAAATGCATCAAAACTCATGCCACAAGAGCACAAACCATTTCCAACCCATCAGGAAAAAACGACCACAGCAATCAAGCATAAGAAAGAAAGCCCAGGATTTTTTGCATGGTTTATGGTGCTGTTTGCACTTGCCTTTGGCATAGGGCTTGTAATTTATGCATTGCTGGCACGCGAAAAAAAATCTAAAAATTAAAACAACAACCGCATTTTAGAAACCTTTAAATACTGCATATCTATCTTTCACATCATGTTTTAATTTTTAGAGGGGTGTAGCATAATGGTTGAAGCAAGACCTTTGGATGCTCTTAATCGAGCAAGAAACAAAAAAATCATTGTCGAGCTGAAGAACGGCAGGCAATATGTTGGGACACTGAAAGCATTTGACATACACATAAATGTCGAGCTGGAAGACACAGAAGAAAGAGTAGAAGGAGAAACAAAAAGAAAGCTTGGCACAACATTCATCAGGGGAGATACAATAATATTCATATCACCAGCATAAAAATAATAAAAATAAGTATTATTTAGAACAGAGGCAGCAAGATGACAAAAGGAACAGCATCGCATGGAAAAAAATCAAGAGGGAAGAGTCACATAGTCTGCAGAAGATGCGGAGTCAGAAGCTACAATGCAAGCAAAAAATGGTGCTCAAGCTGCGGCTTCGGCAGGAGCAAAAAGCTAAGGTCTTATGCCTGGCAGAATAAAGGAAGGTATAAGAAATAAGTTACTTTTTGTTTTTTTATACTTTTTTCTTAAAAAATTTTTATTTGGGTGCTCCGCACAGAGACAATTGCATAATGCCTATCTTTGCTCGCAAGTTTTATATACAAGATGACTGTTTTTTCTAATAGAACCGGCAAAAACAAAATCTACGGATTTTGTGAGCCCGATTCCATCGCGAGCTTTCAAATTTTTATTCGAGCTCGCTTGTGCGGCTTTAGCAGCACTTGTTTCGATCAAACCTTACTAAAGGTTTGCGGGCAAAACAGAATCTGTTGATTCTGTGAGCCCGCACTCACTACGTTCGCGCGGGGATGCCAGAGTGGCCAAATGGGTCAGGCTTAGGCAGGTCAAGTCAATAATTTGGTGTGATGAGCCAGCAAAAAGGCAATGACTTGAAGACACCTGATGGCTTAGTGCCTACGCAGGTTCGAATCAAACTTTACAAAGTTTGATCAAACCGTCTACGTTGGGGTATTTCGCTAACGCTCAATACCCCAAATAGCGAGATCATTTACTTTGGATTGTTTTCGAAAGTCCTGCTCCCCGCATTTATTTTTTCAACGAATATTGTGTCGTCGATAAAAACTAAAAAATGACAAAAATTAGTGTTTTAATGAAGTCTTTATTTTGGAGTGACAACAAGCTAAAACGCTCTTTTTCAGGCTTATTAGGGCTGTTGGCACTGGACAACTGTCGCCATTATCCCGACTTTTGGAAAAATTTATAAAGCATACCTGAATCTTTAGGCCTAGAGTTAGGAATACACATCTTTCCTAGCCCAACAAAAAAAGAGGACCATATTTTACACATATGCGTTCTCAACAAGCACGTTATTCTATCGAATATCGTGCGAAAAAAACAAAAAAACAAGATCTTTACTAAAGGTAAAGATAGCCAAAAAAAACACGGAGGTGTTTGACGAATGAAGCAAACAATAAAAAGAATTGTTGCTTTGGGAGTAGGTTTAACCATGGTCGGAGCAACAATCTTCGGTGCTTCAGCGTACACCCTGGCAAATTGGCCTGCACCATTCGTAGTGAATGGCGTACCAGCCGCGAACTACGCAATAACCGTAGGCGATAATGCAGCAGGGTCAGACGTTATAGGCGCTATCGATATAAACAGCGCACTACAGCAAGCAGCAGTTGTTAAGACAACAGTAACTGCACCAGCAGTTTCAGGAGTTGTCCTGACAGGAGATGCTGCAGAGGTAGGAAGCACATCAGACCTATTGGAAATAAACGAGACAATTGGAAACGTTAGAGAGACCTTCACAGAGGTTGATCTGGACATGCTGAAAGGCGGCCAGATAGTTACAGATGAGGGCTCAACAGAGTACAACCAATACATAAGATTCAACCAGACACACGTAGTTACAAACAATGGAAAACAGAGCGGCTCTGTAATCTTTGACGAAGACGAAAGAGACAAGGTAGGACACTATTTATATTGGAGCGATGGATCACAACTATTTGAATGGGAACTTGAGTTCGAAGAAGGACTTGAGTCAGAAGTAACAGGAACCGGAAACACAAGAGACCTTACTGACCTTGAGGACGAGGATGTCTTCATACTAGGACAGCCATTTGTCATTGTAGACACAGACCTAGGCACGAACAACGTCACGCTATCAATTGACTTGATGGGCGGAGCAACAGGAGGAATCCTTGGCGAGAACGACAAAGAAACATATGTTATTGATGGCAAAGAATACGAAGTAGAGGTTGTTGTCATATCAGAGACAGCAGCAGGCGGAGAGGGCTCTGTAAAATTCAGAATCAACGGAGAGATAACAGACGAGCTCCAGGATGGAGAGACAGATGTCCTTGCAGACGGAACCCAGATAGGAATCAGGGATATCCTTGCAACAGGAAAAGACATCCAGAAATCCATTGTGCAATTCTACATAGGAGCATACAAGCTATCCTTCAAAGATGACAACACATCAGACGATTCATTCGTTAGCTCAGGAACAAAAGTGAACGAGGAAGTTATTGAAGAGTCACGTGTACAGATAAAAGGAACAATGCTCACGACAACAGGAAACGAGTATGAAATAACAAGCATCAAGTACCAGCTAGACGCAGATGCAGTACTTGGAGCAGTATTCATACCACCTGGAACAGGACTGAGAGAGCAGCTCGACGAGCCAGAAGGACTCTTAACACCATTCTGGGACATAAGGTACGAAGGACTGATGGACACAGGAGTTACAATAGTAAGGTTCGATGCAGCAGGAGATGACAAATACAACCTAGAGTTCACAAACCAGGAAGGAATAATGTATGACATGAAACTACTCAGCAATGAAGCAGGAGTGTTTGCATTTGGAGACGATGAAGACGACCTATGGTTCTCAGAACTAGACCCAGCACTCGGATACCCAATCGGCGATGATGACTACTTCATCCTAAGTGATTGCGGAATAGACATACACTATAGCAATACAACAACTGGCCACCATGGTTATACAGTAAAGACAGATGACAACACATGCTTCACGCACGTGCTAAGGTTTGACAGCATTGACACTGCAAACAGGCAGTTAACATTCACAGACCTAGGAACAGGAACAAGAGAAGTAACATACGATGCTAACACCGGATTTGGAAACCTCATTGTTGGCGGAGTGACATACAAGGTAAAGCTGGACCTCTCAACAAACAAAACAATAAACGTAGACTTAAACGGAGACGGAACGATGGGTAACTGCAGTGATGTAGTGATTGCAGTACAGGGAGAAGGCCTCATTGCATTTGATGGATATGAGTGTATGAATGGCACCTCAAGAGCAGTGCCTGTAGGAAGCTGTACTCAAAACTGCTCATCTCCAACAAACTTCACCTTCAATGTAGTGACACTACAGAAGGAGTTTGACGAGGCAGCTGGTGACGAAGTAATCAACGTTACCATCTCCTCAAGGTCAGGCGGTGAAGTTGGAATACAACAGATCGTTGCAGGAAGTACCTACACCATTTTCTTCAAGAACAACTTGTACACACTTGAAGAAAACGAGGACCTCAAACAAGGAATGAGCGGATACGGTGTGTTCTTTGAGGAATATGACCCACACGGAACAGACCAGGCAGAGGACTTGACAATCGAGTACCCACTCAGCCAGAGAGGAGCAAGAGTCTTCGTGACAGGCGGACAGGTCAACGTGCAAGAGATAAGCACAGGCGGAGTATCAGAACAGCTACAGCCAATACAGCTAGGAGCTGCAAAGCTAGCAAGCGAGATTGCAAACATAACACAGTTCAACGCAATCGTTGTTGGCGGGCCATGTGCAAACCCATTAGCTGCACAGTTGATGGGCAACCCAGAACCTTGCTGGGAGTCAGTACCTGAGAACAAAGCAATTGTCAAACTGTTCACGCATGCAAACGGAAATGTTGCACTGCTTGTTGCAGGTAGAACTGCAATGAACACAAGACAAGCTGCAAGAGCTGTAGCAACTGGTGCAATCAAGTCAGTTGCAGGAACTGAAGCACAAATCTCAGGAACAAGCCTGACAGACGTATCAGTTAAAGCTGTATAAATGCTTTAACTTTTTTTATTTTATTTTCTTCTTAATTCTTTTTCATGATTTTATTCATTGAATTTTGTGATGTGCAGAAGTCTATAAAGTCTATAAAGACATATAATAATTCATACAATAAAAATACTGGCTTTAATCTTTGTTCCTGAGCATTTATTTTCATGCTTATTACGCGCAAATAATCACACCAGCCAGGGCATTTTTAAAGGAAAGATTTATATAATAAAAACTTATTTTTATTTAATTTAAGATATTTTTTGTTAAAAAGAGGTGATACGTGATGGTATTAGAAGAAATAGGCGTTTCTATTATGGGCCCTTTATTGAGCCTGTGGGACAGTGTTATAAATTCTGTTCCAGGGATAATAGGAGCAATAATAATCCTGATAGCAGGATACATAGTTGCGATGATTATCTCGTACATTGTTGACAAAGTGCTCGACAGGATACAATTTGATAAGTATGTGCTTGAAAAAACAAGCGCAAGCAAGACAATTGGCAAGTTCAGATTGGGGCATTTTCTGGCAATCATAACAAAATGGTATGTGTTCATACTCTTCCTGCCTCCTGCAGCAGGGCTTGTCAGCATGCCGTCGCTCTCAACATTCCTTCTGACAGTCGCGCTCTGGGTTCCTAATGTAATCCTTGCAGTTGTGATTGCACTTATTGGAATCGGTGTTGCAATGTATGTTGACACTAAAATAAAAGAGACAGAAGCAAAAGCAGCAGGGGTTCTTGCATTGTTTGCAAAAGTAGTGATATACATCTTCACTGCACTGATTGTGCTTGACCAGATTGGAGTGAAGGTCGCAGTTGCGCAGTCAAGCTTCCTGATAATACTGGCAGGAATAATGCTCGCAATAGCGCTTGTCGTCGGTCTCGGCTTTGGATTTGCATTCAAGGACGAGGCAAAATCAATAATAAAAGATATCAAAAAGAAACTGTAAAAAGTTTCTTTTATTTTTTATTCTATCTTCTATTTTGATAAAAAACTTTAAAAAGGAAGCAGAAAACCTGGTTTAGCAGGAGGGGGATATGCATGGCAAAAATCATTCACGAAAGATGGAAATGTATTGGTTGCGGAGCATGCGCTGCTGTATGCTCTCAGTACTGGGAGATGTCAGATGATGGAAAATCAACTCTCAAAGGAGCAAAATACAAAGACACAAAAGAAGGAAAGCTAGGAGAACTGCCTGTAAAAGATGCTGGCTGCAACAAAGAAGCAGCAGAAGGATGCCCTGTGCAGTGCATACACATTAAATAAACCAGCAAAAAAAGGAATAAAAATGTGCGCAACATGCGGATGCAGGCTTAAGAAAAAACCAAAAAAGAAGTAGAAACTATAATTTTGCTTAATTTATTTTAAATATATACTTTAGCGTATATAA
>JAWABT010000034.1:0-4193 GCA_038884515.1 Candidatus Woesearchaeota archaeon
GCTTGAGCAAGAGTGATAAGAGCGAGTTTAAAGGAAGGCCGGACAGGCTTGAGGCAAAAGGCCTTGAGTTTCATAGGAAAGTGCGTGAAGGTTATCTTAAGATAGCAAAAGAAGAGCCGGAGAGAATTAAAGTCATAAAGTACAGGAATGGTGATATAGAAGGAATGCAGGAAGAGATTCGTGTGTATGTTAATTCTTTATTAGGAATATAAGGTAATATAAAAATTAAGAATTATATTCAGCCGATGTAGTCAGAGTATTCATCGTCGTTATTGTCATCATCGTTATGGTTGTCTGTGATGAAGAAGTCTCCGAGGGACCTGTTTTTTCTCATTTCAGCATACCTTATTGCACTCATTCTGATCACCTCTTTGACCACACCCCTTTTTTATTATCTATCACCTGCTGTTTCTCGCGCTGAAAATCAGAAAACATAACTAGTATTTAAATAAATTGCAAATCTGAAATATAACTGAAAAAATATATTCTAAAGAATTGATGTTGTTACTTAGGAGAAGTTTGCGAGCCGTTCCATGCTGTGCTTGAGTATTTTTCCGTCGATAGTTGAGATTTTTATGTTGATTGTGCTGAAGCTTTGCGTTAAAAAAGTGATGTTGAATACTGTCCCTTCTGGCAAGTGTTGGATTATGAAGAAGGATTTGAGAAGCAGTTCTTTAGGATAATTCTCTTTTATGCATGCGTTTGCTACCTCAAGTGCTTTTTCAACTGTTAGCTTCACATCTTCTGGTTTCAGTTCTGTTATCTGCTGTGTTGCCTGAAGTATTTCTTGGTCTGGAACAAATGAAACCTTCTCTCCTTCAAGGATTGCTGTTGCAACCTTGTTTGTTTTGTTGTCATAATATCCTATCTGCCAGATGCCTTTGTTTGGCTCGTCAAGCATAACAAAAGCATGAGCGAGGTAATAGTGCTTGTGCTTGTCTTTCCATTCCTTAAATTCTTTCATCGATTCAAGTTTTTGGATTATATTCTCAAATTCCATGTTCTATATAACCTCGAGCAGTAGAGCTGCGAGACTAGATGTCCGAAGGACCTTTTATGTGTGTGGTCATCTCGTTAACTTTATATAGCTTTCCCCTTATTTTAGCATGTATGATTTCAGATCTCAGAAAGAAAGAATTAGAGAATCAAGGATATAGAGTTGTTGGCAGGCATAGTGCTATCAAGGTCTGCACCTGGTGCAAGAAAGCCATTCGCGGCCAGGATACTTGCTATAAGCACCTGTTCTATGGAATTAATTCATGGAGATGCATACAGATGTCCCCTTGGTTTGCCTGCACTCACCGGTGTGTTTTTTGCTGGAGAGATGTCAGGGAAAATCTTACTCCAGACAAGATTGATGAGCCAAAGGATATTGTTGATGGCTGCATAGATGCCCATACAGATATCTTAAAAGGTTTTGGTGGGAACAAGGAGCGTGACAAGAAGCGCTATGAGGAATCGCTAAAACCATTACATTTTGCAATTTCACTCACAGGAGAGCCCTGCATATATCCAAAGCTTCCTGAGCTTGTCGATGAGATAAAGTCAAGGGGAATGACTGCTTTTCTTGTCACAAATGGCACTGTTCCTGAAATGCTGAAAAAACTCATAAAGCATCAGCCAACTCAGTTATACATAACTTTGCCCGCTCCTGATGAGGAAACTTATCTTAAGACTTGCAATCCTTTAGTTGAAGGAACCTGGAAAAAAATACAGGAATCATTATTATTGATTAAAGATTTCAAGCGAAGTACAATAAGGCTGACTTTAGTTAAAGGAATAAACATGGTTAATCCAGAGGGCTATGCTGAACTAATTAAACAGGCAGGGCCGACTTTTGTTGAGTTAAAGGCATACATGTTTGTTGGTCACTCAAGAGAAAGATTGACAATAGAAAACATGCCTTTGCATTCAGATATTCTTGATTTTGCTGAAAAAATTGCAAAAGCATCTGGCTTGAAAATAATCAGCCAAAAGCCAGAAAGCAGGGTTGTTCTACTTATAAAAAAAGATTCTAAAGACCGTATCCTGGTTTTCTGATTATTTTTTGCACACCTTGCATAACATTTTCAAGTCCTTTAACAGGATGTATTGATACAAGCCTTAATAGAACTTCGCCCAATGCATGCTCTTTTTTTGCCCTTGGCTCATGGATTGTGAACAAAAGCAAAGATGCTGATGCCCGTAGAATAAAGGATATTCCAAAGATGAGAGGTATTCCCGTAAGTATAAAAGCAGCATTGTCTGCTATGTAGCCGCCAATGATTGGCGCGATTATCATGGGCAATGCGGTTATTGTCGCGTACTCTGCAACCTTAACAGCTCTTTTTTCCTTGCCGATCAGGTCAAGCAGTAGGTTAAATGTGCTAAGGTCAACTCCTGCCCAAACAATCCCTGAAAGTATCTGGGCTGGAAATACAAACCAGTATATGTCCTTTGTTATGAACATAAAAGCAAGCGGCACTAGTGCTGTTCCGAAAAAGCTTATTATCGCAACAGGCTTATCACCATACCTATCACATACTTTTCCATATTGTGTTTGCGCAAGTATTTTTGATAGTGTAGCAACAGCTGCTGCGACCATGAAAAGAGTATAGCTCATCTCAAGGTTTTTGAGCATGTAAACAGTGAAGAAAGGCGATGCTATGTTTACTGCAAAATTGAAAAAAACCACTATAAAAACAAACTTCCTAAAATCCCTGCCTTCTAGCTTGAAGAATTCTGTTAATGAATAGTGCCTATGGTCTTGGTATTCTGGTTCTTTTATTTTACTGAAAGACAAAACAGCCCAAAGGCCAAAAACTATTCCAACTACAAACATTGTTGAGAATCCAAACAAGCTGTTTTTTGGAAAAAGGTCAAGGTATGTTGCTGCAGCCACGCTTGTTATCATTCCTGCTATACCCATAATCATGTTTCTGGTTGCAAAAATCTTGCCCCTGATTCTTACAGGAACAATATCTCCTGCAATCGAGACCCAGGCAGGGTCAACAATGTATTCAGTGAATTGTATGAATAAATAATAAATAACAACAGTTAGTAAGGGATGCTGCCTGAAAAGGATTGGCAAAAGACATATTGGAATCCAGAGAAGTCTTGATATTGTGAGCATTACAATGCAGATTCTCCTTCTTGAGTAGAACTCAACAAGCTTTGCCCCGGGATATTCTGCAAGCATTATTGCAAGATAAGGTATTGCTGCAAGAATTCCTATAACCGTGTTTGATGCCCCAAGGACTAGTGCGAACGCAACAAGGAATGCTCCTGTTAATCCATTATAGACAGCCCAGAGCGCTCCTGAATTGATAAGGTGTTTCTGGTTTTGTGTCAGGTTCATGTTCATATCTCAATTATTCTACCCCATGGACCTGGATTTATTGTTCTTGTGCTTCCTATCCTGTCTTCATTTCCTGATGTCTCGTGAAAGTGGCCGCATACATGAAGCACAATGTTTGGATTTGACTTGATAAAATTAGTTACTGTTTTGTTTCCACAATGTTCTTTTCCTATCATATCGAGTTTTGTTTTGTATGGGGGTGCATGAGTTACGAAAACTATTTTTTTATCTTTTATCTCATGTTTTATTTTTTTTCCAAATTCTTCAAGTTCAGAATCTGTTCTTGAAAATCCCTCTCCTGCAAAACCAATAAAATAGATATCATTGATTCTTATTATTTTTTTATTGATGTAAATTATGTTTTCATAAAAAGAGCAGAGTTTTTTTAGCACAGCAGGTGTCTCGTGGTTTCCTGGTATGATAAGGATTTTTTTTCCGAGCTTGCTTACTTTATTCATTAATACTTCAATATCATTTTCAAATATAGATATATCTCCTGCACAGACTATTACATCTGGTTTGTGCTTTTTTACTTTCTCTTCAAGCTTTTTTAGGGCAGTCATGCTTGCATGCACATCAACAAATGCTAGTATTTTCACAGAATTACACCCCAAAGCTCAGCTGTATTATCCTTTGGTATGTTGTGAAATTATCGAGAACATATGTCTCTACAATCCCGCCAAGCAGTAATACAACCAGGGCAAGCACAATTATTATGCCGTTCACAAGAAGTATTTTTCCAAAGCGCCGCGATATCAATTGTTCTTTTGCAAGAGCGTTTGATATCACTGTGCCGGATATTACTGCAAGAAGATAGCTTCCCATCTCAAGCAAGACGTGCGGGAATACGCTTATC
>JAWABT010000035.1:0-7335 GCA_038884515.1 Candidatus Woesearchaeota archaeon
ATAGAGAGGATTGCAAAAGGCGCTGGTCTGAGCACAACAGACATCAGGGAATTATTAAAGCAATACAAGCAGGCAAAGAAGCTAGCCAAGGTTCTCAAAGGCGGAGCAGACACTCCTGAGAAATTGATGAAAAAACTGAAAGGAAAGAAACTGCCTAAAGGGTTTAAGTTTTGAGAAAAATTCGCCGGAGGCGGGAATTTCATCACTCCCGCAACAGTAATTTTCGCAGGGTTGCATTATCAGGTTTCAGCTTGGTGCATACCAAGTTGGGCCACTATTTTTTTAGAATTCTAATCTTAATATGTCTTTCCTAGTTTTTTCCGGAAATTCAACTAAAAAGTTCGTGAGATTTTCGATTTTAGAACTAAATTCAGCTAATTTTCAAAAGAATTCCGTATGAATCCGAAATTAATTAATCCCATACTTTCTATCTGTTACTTCAAACCAAGCATCAATCAAAACATCAAGTTTTTTCTTGTATGGGTATTTTTCAAGAAGTTTTCTGTATGTTGTTCTGATTTCTTTTGTTTCTATAAGCCCTGTTTCAATCAAATCATACATGTCAATGAGTGCAGATCCAATACATGTGTCTTCAAATCCCATAAAATACAACTAATTGTGTTGTCTTTAAAAAAATTTGCTAGCTTCAACATCATGGTTCGCAAATAACTTTTCAAAAATAGTAATGCTTTTAAGCCAGATGCTTTCTTAAGGATACTTTGATGAGAGTTAATTTCAAGAATAGGGATATTGTTGCAATTGATGATTTCTCAAAAGAAGATTTAGAGTATCTTATTCAGAAAACAAAAGAGATGAGGCAGAGAGAGCTGTCAGGGCAGAGGTACAGCAATGAGTTGAAGAACAAAAAGCTTGCACTGCTTTTCTACCAGGACAGCACAAGAACAAGAACGAGCTTTGAGACAGCGATGAAAGAGCTTGGCGGCGATGTCTGCGGTTTTTCAGGAACAGAAGGAACATCTGTGAAAAAGAACGAGTCTCTTTACATGACAATAAAGATGTATGAGGCAAATCATGCAGATGCAATAGCAATAAGGCATCCTAAGGACGGCTCTGTGCAGTGGGCAGCTGACTGTGCAGAAGTCCCTGTAATAAACTGCGGTGATGGAGCAAATGAGCATCCGACACAGGCAATACTTGACCTTTGCACAATAGACCATTTCCATTCTGGAATAACTGGAGTTAATATAGGGTATGGCAATGACTTGAAGAATGGAAGGACAGTTCATTCAGACTGCATAGGATTATCTAAATTTCCAGGGGTAACACTTCATCTTGCAGCACCAGAACAATTAATGATGCCAGACTACCTGATGGCTCTTCTTGAATCAAGAGGGGTGAAAATAGTCCTGCATAAAACAGTCAGGTCTGCAATGCAGGCATCTGAAATATATTACCAGACAAGGCCTCAAGTCAATCTTGAAAAGAGACTTACTGCAGCAGAGATGTACAGGATTTGCGAAGGGCACAGAATCACAACAAAACAAATAGAAGGGTTAAGCACAAAATTAATGCATCCGATGCCAATTGACAGTCATAATGAAGAGATTGAGTTTGCAGTTACTTTCACGAAGAATCAAGCTTTCCTGCTCCAGGCAGAAAATGGCATACTCTCAAGAAAAGCATCACTGCTTGAAATACTTAAAGACACAGAGTATATTAGATTCAAATCATCTTATTGTTCTGATGAGCTTAACAAGTCAAATAATAAGGTGTATTTGATTCGCGGGGAAAACAAGAATAAGGGCAGAAGATACATTGATGAGATTGATAATGGAATAGCAGTTGACCATATTGAGATTGGAATGGCAACTGAAATTGAAAAATCACTTAATCTTGAAAGCAAGCGTCCAACAGTGCTGATTGGCAAGAATATGCGCCCGTATGGCAAGGTAAATGAGCCTAAAAAAGATGTTATGAAAATATTCAACATAGAGCCAACTCAAAGAATAATAAAGCACATACTGATAAAATCACCAGATGCCACCATTAATGTCATCAGGGGTGGGGAGAGAGTTGAGAAATTCAAGGCATTGCTCTGTGAGAATGACAATTGCATCACAAGAGACATACCTGAGGATGTCCCGCCAAAATTTTATTACGAGCATGACCAAGTCAAGTGCCATTACTGCAGGAAGCCGCACAGCTTCAATCTCAGTGTAACACCTGAAGAAAAAGAGAATTACATAAAAGGACTGCCAAAAAAATAGTGATTCTGATGGATAAGTATTACTGGAAAAAAACATATACGAGTGTAACAGGCATCACGAATCATGCAGAGCTTGAAAATGTTGTGTCTGCATTTCAGCAGTCAGGATATTCTACAAAAACAGAGGGGCATGTTCCTGTTGCTGCTTTTCTTGCATCATACAAGACAATAAATGGCATAGAAACAAAAAATAAAAGATACCCAAAAAAAGAAATGCTTGCTGAATTGCTTAAAGTTGACACTAAAATATTGAAAGCAGTGCATTACAACACAAGAGAGCTTGATGACCTGCCAAAACAGATTAACAATGCAACAAAAGGCAGTTATTGTGACCTTATACAGCTTAATGTTATATGACCAGACCCTAAGCATGTCAGGAAAATAAAGGAATCAAGGGAACGCACAGGAATCATACTTCAGGTTTCAAATGAATCTATGAAAGGCATGACTATACCTGAAGTTGCAAATAGAATTATGCTGTATCTTGGTATAGACCATATCCTGATAGACCCTTCAAGGGGAAAAGGAATTGATTTTGACATCGAGCACTCTGCTGCACTTTATTCTGCGATAAAAGCAGTCAGGCCTACGCTGTCAATAGGTTTGCAGGCGGCCTATGTGGAGACAATGTTGAGCAGATTATTGAAAAGCTTTCAAAAAAAATTGGCACAATAGACTTCAGCATAGATGCAGAAGGAAAGCTGAGAGACAAAATAAATGATGATTTTCATGGAAATACATTCTTAATATAGAAAAAGTAAGGAAATATCTGGAGAACGCAAGAAAAATGCTTAAGTAATCTTCTTTTAAAACAGAAAAGTATTTAAATACGATATATAAATAAGAGCTTAAAAGAGGTGATGTTTAGTGAAAAAAGCACTAATACTATTATGTGGTTTAGCTTTGCTTCTATTGGTAGGGTGTGTATGCAGGACTAATGCTGACTGTGTTCCAGCATATCCTAAGGTTGGGGTGAAGTATGCTTGCATACAGGGCAGATGCGTTGAACAGCCCATGGGAAACCCTGCATCTGAGTTCTGCCTGCAAAATGGCGGGGAGATTGACATAAGAGAGACAGCCATGGGACAGTATGGCGTTTGCGTATTCCCAGACGGAAGCGAGTGTGAGGAGTGGGCATTCTATAGAGGAGAGTGCTTGCCTGGAGAGTCTTTAAAACAAGCAACTCCAGAAGAGCCGCCAAAAATTGAGTGGATGCGCTGCGCTCAGTACAATGTACCTGGAAAGCTATGCACAACAGAATACGCGCCTGTCTGCGCAAAGATAGAGATGACTTCTGGCACAAGATGGATAACATTCCAGAACGCATGCCTTGCATGCAAAGCTTCACAAAGGCCGGCTACTACAATATCATATATACCAGGGCCTTGCCCAGCACAATAAATTTTTTAAAATTTTTTTATTATTTTTTACAAAAGCAATTTTTATAAAAATAAAATCCTACTTTTTCTTTGGTTTCTTCTGGAAAAACAAGATGTATATTATTTCCAATATTCCTGCTGTATTCAATACAAGCAGCACTATGAACCATGCAAGCTGATTGTTTCTGCCGCACTTCCATAATGCTATTCCTTTCCAGATGATTGACCATACCATCAAGGGTATCATCCATATCATTATTGCTGCAGGCATTAATTCATTTATCATTTTTTATTGCCTCACAAAAAGCTTAATACTGCTGTAGTATTTATATATTTTTTGATATCTGCAAAAAATTCACGAAGCAATCAAGCAATTCAAAAGTTCTCAGACATCTTAAAAACAGATCAGACATGGATTGCATACAGGGAGCAGGTGTTTAATCCTTTTCCTGAGTGCTTGGAGAGATAAAATTCGCCGGAGGCGGGAATTTCAGTCTCCCACAAAAGACATTTGAACCTGCACGACATTGGGTGAATGTCTCCTAGTCTTCAGCTAGGTGTCATACCTAGTTAGACTACTCCGGCAAATTTCACAAAGTTTATATACTTCGTGAATATGATACTGTATATTGGGTGAATGTCACTATTTTTCAGCTGGGCGCCGTACCCAGTTAGACTACTTTTTTTTCTTTATTTTTTTAAGATTTTATTCTTTATATGTTTTTGCTAGAAAAATCCGCAACTTTTCCGACTAAAACATGAAACTTTTTGAAAAATTGCAGAAAATAATCAAAAAATTGAAATTCTTTCAGACAAGTCCGAAAAAATATTCAAGCTTTATTAAAATGGCTTGTTAAGAGTGCTTGAAGAAGAGGAAGTAGCAATAAAAAAATATTTATATTCACTGTAATTATTTGTAACAATGCTTATTGCTGTATTTGGGGATTTGCACGGCAAGATATTGCTTGCCTACAAGCTCTGCCAGAGATGGCAGAAAGAACACAAGAAAAATCTAGATTTGATTCTGCAGGTTGGTGACCTTGGCATGTGGCCTGATATCAATAAACTAGATAAGGCAACTATCAGGCATATTGATGCAGATGAGAATGAGCTTGGCTTTATTGATTTCATAGCAGGCAGCGAAACTCTTGATGATCTGTTCCTAAACAAAGATTTTGCCCTGCCTGACTTGTATTTCATTAAGGGCAATCATGAGGATTTTGATTTTCTGCAGCAGTTCAGAAGCGTATTGCCTGTGGATTTGTATCACAAGCTGATTTATCTTCCAAACGGAACAGTGCATGCCTGCGGCATAAACAACGAAGGAATCAGCATCGCAGCACTTGGCGGGATTGACAAGGACTATGACGGCAAAGGCAAGCGCCATCAGAATGCTTATTTCACGCAAAGCGAAATAACTCAGCTATCTGCAAGAGGCAGTGTAGATGTCTTGCTTACTCATCATGGATATTATGCAAAAAGAGGCTTGTCAGAGCCGATTAAAAACCTCAGGCGAACTTTGATGCCAAAATACCATTTCTACGGCCACCTTCACAGGGAAGAGCAAATTTCAGTTGAAAAAGGAATAAAGCTTGTCCAGCTCAATCTTCTTGGCTTCAGGAGAGAGTCAGGCATGCTCACAAAACAGGCATTTGGAATACTTGAATGGCATGACAAGGATAATCATAAATTTGAGTTTGTAGAAGATGAATGGATGAAAGAATATACGAAATATAGTTGGGATAAAAAATATTTATAAGATTCATGCTGTTTGCTTTAAAAAATGCAAATCAGAATCAATATGTTTTAAGTCTGTTCTAATTTCAGTAACATCTCTTTCAATTGAGTTTGTTCTTGATTCAATAATGTTCATTCTGGATTTAAGATCATATACGTCACGCTTCATTGATTTCACAAATTGATAAAACACACCTGCTGCAAATATTGCGCCCGCATAAGGAACCATTTGTATCCAAACAGGTGAATGTATGACTCCGATCATTTTTAAGAAAACCCAAATAGCAACAATACCCAGTGATGTCCAAAATATGATATCATAAATTTTTGTTTCATTCATGATTTTATTTATTTGTTTTTACTCTTTATAAGTTTTTCGTCAATTTTTCCGGAAAGTTTGCGAGTTAAAAAGCAAAGAAAAAGTCCTGGCGGACAGTTAGGCTCATGCAGCAAAGGCTGCCTTCGCAATATATTGTGCGGAAATACAATCAGTCATATGGAATTGTAAATGCCCGGAGGGCCCAAATAAGAATTAACAAAACGGCAAACGGTTAACGGCTTACGGCAAACATATCTAATCTTTCGCAGCATACCCTAGAATTACTATTCCAGCAACAAGCAAACAAGTATAGACACTAAACCTTAGAAGATCTCCCTGTACTGCATATATTGGAGCTCCCCCTATGCCGAGGATTACTAAAACAGCTCCTACGATTGTTATGATTGCTTTTTCTTTGCTCATTCTGACTCTTCTATCTCAAGTTTTCCTTTCTTTGCTTTCATCACAACATCTTTCTCTTCTTTGAACTGCGTTAACTCAGAAACAATCTTTGGCAGGAGTATTCTTTCCCCCCTGAAATCCAGCTTTGTCACAATCTCCTGCCCTGGAAGAACTTCTTTGATTGCTTTTTCTTCAAATGTCTTGGCAAATGCTTCTTTTCTTTCTTTTGTTTTTTCAGCCAGGAATTTTGCGAGCTTTGCTGCAACATTTGTTTTTGTTGCTTTTGTTATGCCTTGCAGGCCTGGTGAAAGATTAACTTCAAGTACCATTGGTCCGCGGACGCTTGGAAGAATATCAATCGCGCAGATATCTGCCCCCATCAGTTTAGCTGTCTGGACAGCGATTTTTTTTGTTTTTGCATCTAAAGTTACAGGGGTTCCTTTTCCTCCTGCATGTATGTTTGCCCTTTTCTCTCCTTTGACAGCTGTTCTTTGCATTGCAGCAGCAACCTCGTTTCCTACAACAATCGCCCTGATATCTGTCCCGTCTGTTTCAATGTATTCCTGCAAAAGGAATGGCTGTTTTAGCAAAGCAAGGGCATCTACCATTGATGATGCGCTTTCATAGCTGTCTGCAAGCATTACTCCCTTGCCGTGCGTTCCAGAAGGAAGCTTCATAACAATAGGATACTGGATTTTCTTAAGTATTTTCTTTGCTGATTCTGCTGTTGAGGCAATGTATGTCTTAGGCATTGGAATAGTGCCCTGAAGCTTTATATGAGTTAGTATCTTGTCATGTCCTGTCGTGTGTGCATCTGCTGAAACAGGAAAATAGCACCCGTTTGCAAGGAATGTTGTTATTGACCTCAGCAGGTTGCCGTACCTGAATGAGCCTTTTGCATAAATGCAGTCATATTCTGGCAGGGGCTGGCCTTTGTAGAATATTTCTCCTTTGCCTTTCCCGCCAAGGCATACCTCTATTTCTTTGATGTCAAGCATGTCAACTTGCTCAAAGTATTTCTTAAGCTCTTCTGCCACCCATTTTGAGCTTATGCTTCCGAGTGAAATTATTGCTGCATTCATTCTGTTCACCTTTTACTGTTTACCATTAACCATTCCTGAAATTTGGTTAACTGTCCGCGGCATACGGTCAACGGCTTACGGTTAACGCTTTTCATTTCTTCTCCGGATCTATTATGAATCCTTTTTTTAAAGTTTTTCTTCCGATAAGCACAGGGTATCTCATGTGTGCCCTTTCTGCAATGCTGAATG
>JAWABT010000036.1:0-7258 GCA_038884515.1 Candidatus Woesearchaeota archaeon
TTTTCCAAGGGCAACAAGCTCGTCTTTCAAAGTCATAACAGCAACAGTATCATCTTTATTTATTTCTGTATTTAGTTTTGAGATTCCAGGAACATTAAGAACAGCACCATGGCATAAAGGGTCAACTGCATTATCCATCACCCATATTTTAGGAAGGTGAACAATACCTGCCTCAACTGGCTTTATGCATTTTCTGATTAAATCCTCGTTGCATTCATTCTTCCAGTACCAGTAAGCATCTGCCAAATCCTGCAAAGTAATCATGTCATCTGCATTGAACGGGCCTGCTTTTGTCCTGACTAGCTCTGCCATATGGGCTCCTGTGCCAAGCTTCTGACCAACATCATGACAAAACTTCCTGATATATGTTCCTGCCTGGCAGCCAATCCTGAAAAGAACATCCTGCTCCTCAACCTCAATAATTTCAAGATAATAGATATTTCTTTCCCTCACCTGCCTTTTAACAGAAGATTTTATCGGCGGAAGCTGTTTTATTCTTCCAACAAACTCATTAAGAGTATTTTTTAATTCTTCAAGAGGAACTGGCTTGTGAAGGTGCATTATTGCAACATACTCTTTTCCAGCAGGCAGTAATGCTTGAACAATCCTTGTTGCCCTTCCTGTAGCAACAGGAAGAACCCCTGTCACTCCAGGATCAAGTGTTCCTGCATGCCCTGCCTTGTCAATATGAAGTATTTTCTGCACATAATCAGAAACCTGATGAGATGTCGGGCCTTTTGGCTTGTTCAAGTTAATAATGCCATAGTTTATAAGAACATTAACAGGCCTATTATCAGGAGAACAACCGTATCTTAAGTCTGTCTCTGACTCTTTTCTCACAAGAATTTTTCTCTGGACTGCCTCAAATGGAAGAAGATTTTTCTGCATGACAAGAAAAAATATCTACTCTAAATTTAAAGGTTTCTCTCCAACAAGGAATTCATAAATAAATTTTACAGGAATATTATACTCTGTGCTCAAATCATCTGCATAACACCTACACATCCTTGGATTATTACAGTAAATTTTACTGAAAGCACAAATCTTGTCATACAAGCTCGCGTTCTTGCCTGGATTGAACGAATCCATAACACAGCGAAACTCTCTTGCTTCCCTGCGCTTGTAAGCAATAACATCCTCAATGATTTTGCTTGCATTGCCCATGACAGCCACAACCCCATCTGGATATGTTTCATTTAAATCATTTATTGAAAAATCCCTTGCAAAATCCCTTGCGGTTTTTGAATCAAGCCCGCAATTCCTGTAAAGAAAAGCAACAGAATTCCTGTCATACCTTTTGCGGATTTTCTCAATGGCAAGATATTTACTGACCGGCTTCGGATGGATTCCTTTTTTCCATTCACGGATTGTTCCTGCCGCAACCCCAAATTTTTTGCTAAAAAAATCAGTTGCGTAAGCATCTTTGAATATCAAGAAAGAGTAATAATCCTGAACAGAGTCTTCAGCAGGGTTTGCTTTAAGATTTTTAAAAGCATCTCTTTTTTCCTTCGGCAGCACCCCAAGCTTTAGCAGCCTTGCAACATCATTGCTGTAAAAGATTGCACAATACGTGTTTGTTGTTTTGCATATCGTGCCAAGAACATTAAACTCAGCAAGAAGAACAAGAATTTCCTCAAGAAAACTTCTGCTTGGCTTTGTAAGAAAAAAACACTTTTTGCCAATATCTGCAATACCCTTTGAATCAAAAATCCCCTGCAGGTATGACTTTTTTTCAGAAACCGTGCCAAGATGCTCCCATGGAACCTGCGTATTATGGCTTGTTATGAGATGAAAATGCCTGACTATATCTGGATGATATATCCCTTCATAAGCCTTGTTTTTACACCATCTCCCTGGCCAGATTTTTTCAGTAGCTTGTTTTAGTTTCTTAAGAACACCGGGCTTGCCTGTTGTAAATAAAAAATACCTATACTTGCTTTCTGCCATATTCAGGGCAGCATGCGCGCCAAGAAGATATGCAAGCTCTGGAGAAAAATCCCTTGGCACGTCAAGCATGTCATAAAGCTTAGAGAGGTTTCCAGGCAGCTGGCCTCGCAAAAGCCATTCAGCTATGGATGTTTTATCATAACCCACTTTTTCTGAAATCTTTTTGAAAGTCAATCCTTGCTCTCGCAGCTCAGCAGCAAGCTTCAAGCACTTGAGGTTAGCTTCCATCTCGCGGGCAGGAATGACCTTGCGGGCAGGGCCAAAAGCAATAACATCATCTTCTAATGTTTTCTTGTACTTAGCAAGTCTTTGTTCTAAATCCCTAATCTTACCAGCCGAATCATCCATTGTTAATTAAAAATTAGTTATATACTGCTTATCTTATTTCTTGCCTGACTGGTTTTTTAGCAGGAGCTGGTTTTGGCTGCTTTGCGTGTTTTTCTTCAAACTTAACTTCTTTTTTTTGCACAGGCTTAACTTCTTTTTCCTCTGGCCTCTTCTCTTCTTGTCCTTCCTGTGCTCCTGCTTTTAATTCTTCTCTGACAATTTTTGGCTTCTCTTCTTTTCCAGTCACTTTTTCTTTTAGTTTCTCAGCAAGGCCTTTCTCTTTCCTCTCTTCTTTCTTCTCAACAACAATGGGCTTGCCAAAAAGCTCTGCCCTCACTATTCCTTTGTCATCTTTCTGGACAGTGACCTTGATTCTTGACGGCGGATTCCTTATCCCATGATGCCATAGCTCAAGATTAAGGTATCTTCCAAGCAGTATATCTGAATAATCATCCCTGACTTCCCGCTTTACTTTCAGGTGCTTCTTAAGGAACTGCTTTACTGCAGTCACTGCTTTCTTTGCCCTTTTGTATTTAGGGACTTTAAGCCATTCCTTTCTCAAAGGTATTATGTAGGTTCTTTCAATGAGTGCCATTTTGGAAAACCTTCTGTATGCTCTTTAAGTAGTTTGATGTTTTTGCTTCAAGACCTTCCTCGCATATTCCATCTTCAAGGTCTTTGTCATAAAATGCAATTCTTTTGAACTCATTAACTTTTGCAGTAAAATCAGGATTATCAATTTCTTTAGCAATTCTGTCAACAATCCCCGCAAGCTTCTTCTCAAGCTGTGCATAAGTCATTTCCTGAACACGATACCTTGGGTTCTGAATGTATTTTAGTATTCTGTTGGCTATGCGCTCTGCCTCTGTTTCGCCATGAGGTTTTGTTTTCATATCGTCATTCCTTTAATTTTGTCCTTCTCCAGCTTCTTTTGACAGCAGTGTGCCTTCCAGGATGCACCCTGCGGCCTTTGCCGTATATTTTTGGAACAGTCCAGAAAGGAGCCCACCTTGTCCTTCTTGCTGCCTTTGCAAGGCGCTTCTTTCTGCTGGGATGCTTGTATCGTGCCATTTTTTTATTCCTCAGATTCTTCTGCAGGAATTTCCTCCTCTACTTGAACCTGCTCTAACGGTTCTGCTTCTTCTTTCGGAGTCTCCTCTACAGGCACCGCTGCTTCGGTTTCAACTTCAGGAACCTCTGCTTTCTTTGACCTTCTCTTTCTTGGCTTTGCAACTTTTGCATTACCTGCATTCTCTGTCACGGTCTCTACATCTTCAGTTGTCTTTTTTGCCTTTCTCTTTCTCGGCACTGCTGGCTTTGCTGCTGCCTTCCTCGGCTTTCTTGGCAGTGTTACTTTTATCTCTTCTGTGCTTTTCTTTGGAAGAGTGATTTTTTTCTCAGCCATTATTGCAGCAGCCACCTTACCAAGCAATGCCAATCCTTGGGGTGTTATAACCCTTCCCTTGTGCACTCCTTTCTCTGCTTTCTTTGCAAAACCTGCTTTCTCTAATTGCTGCAAAATTTTTCTTATAATACTTCCAGAACCCTTATAGAATCTCTCTGGCTTATAACCGCGATTCTTTTTCCCGCCATACTTTGTCCTTAATTTTGAGACACCAACAGGACCAAGCTTGTTAATTGCGTTAAGAATAGATGCTGCCCTAATGTACCACCAGTCTGCCTGAACAGGAGGCCTTTCCTTGTGGGCACCTGTCTTTACAAAATCAGCCCAAGAAGGCGGAATAATTTCCTTGTTTTTCTTCAACTCTTCAGCTGTCTTGAGTATGAGTTCATTTATCGGTACATCATATAAAGTCATTTTTTTTATCTCCGTTTACAGTTTGCCGTTCACCGTTTTGTCTTGGTATACAGTTAACGGTCTTCGGTTAACGCTTCTGACCTTGCGGTCTACTTTGGATGTTCTTGACGAATCATCCAGAATACATAGAAAGAAACAGGGCTTGTTTAAAAAGATTGTGGTTTTGCATAGCAAAACAATCATTCCTTGATGATTATCTCTTTCTCCCAGATTTTTTCAATAGGCATATCCTGGTAGACCACGCCGTAAATCTGGACAGTGTACCTGCCTTTTGCAAGTGGGCCAAGGTTTATGCTGACATCATAACCACACATGCACCTGCACATTTCTCCCTCATTTTTTTCTGCAAGCATGATGCGAGTCTCATCTCCAATTATTTCAATGCCTTCGAGACTAACTTTTATTTTCGCGCAGCAGACATAATCAAGATGATGCACAAGCTTAACATTATTTCCAGCAACATCAACATCAACATCAACAAGCTCTTCAGCAGACCTTGGAATCCCTGCATCTTTCGTGTCACACCCGCTGATAGAGTAACCCAGCTTCACATCTTGCTGACCAGATGGTGTTGGCGGAACTGCTGGTGCGCATGCAGTCACAAATATAGCAAGCAAGAATATTGCAAGGATTGTTTTGTTCATAAAATAGTTTATTTGTCTTTAGTATTTATAGCTTATGCTTTCAGTAAAGTTTATAAATAAAGTAATTTGCTCTCGATACTATGCCAAAGAAAGAAGAAAAAGAAACAGAACTTGAGATATTAAGGCACAGCACTGCGCACGTGTTAGCTCATGCTATCAAAGAGCTCTATCCGAAAGCAAAAAACACAATAGGGCCTGCTGTAGAGGAAGGATTCTATTATGATTTTGACAACCTAGAGATAACTCCTGATGACTTCCTTAAAATAGAAGAGAAGATGCAGGAGATAATCAACAAAAACTATCCTTTTGAGAAAAAAGAAGTCACTCTTGCTGAAATAAAAAAAATGTTCGTGGACAACCAGTACAAGGTAGAGCTTGCAGAGGAATTCAAGAAAGCAGGAGAGAAGCTCACAATCTACCAGAGCGGAGACTTTGCAGACCTGTGCAGGGGACCGCATGTAAAATCAACTGGAGTGATAAAGGCATTCAAGCTCACAAAAATAGCAGGAGCATACTGGAAAGGAGACCAGAAAAACAAGCAGCTAACAAGAGTTTACGGAATAGCATTCCCAACTGAAAAAGAACTAAAAGGATACCTGGAAAGAATAAAGGAAGCTGAGAAAAGAGACCACAGAAAAATCGGAAGAGACCTGGATTTGTTCTCATTCCACGACTGCGCGCCAGGAATGCCATTCTGGCACCCAAAAGGAACAGTCATATGGAACGAGCTCCTGCAATACTGGAGAGAGGAGCACGCAAAAGCAGGATACAAAGAAATAAGAACACCAATCATACTCAACAAAGCACTCTGGCTGCAGTCAGGACACTGGGACCATTACAAGAACAACATGTATTTCACGAAAATAGACGAGCAAGACCATGCTGTCAAGCCAATGAACTGCCCAGGAGGAATACAGATATACAAGAATACAGTAAGAAGCTACAAAGAGCTTCCTTTAAGACTGGCAGAACTCGGCTTGGTGCACAGGCACGAGCTTAGTGGAGTTCTTGCAGGATTACTGAGAGTGAGAGCATTCACGCAGGACGATGCACACCTATACTGCACCCCAGAAACATTAAAAGATGAAATAAAAGGAGTAATCCTGCTCACTGACAAATTCTACAAGAAATTCGGGTTTGAATATCATGTTGAATTAAGCACAAGGCCAGAGAACTCAATGGGAGATCCAAAACTCTGGGAGAAGGCAGAAAAAGCACTTGCAGATGCAATGAAAGAGCTAAAAAAAGAATACAAACTAAACCCAGGAGACGGAGCATTCTACGGGCCAAAGCTTGACTTCCACCTAAAAGACGCACTTGGAAGAACTTGGCAGTGCGGAACATTACAATTAGACTTCCAGATGCCAATAAAATTTGACTTGCGATACATGGGCCCTGACGGCACTGAAAACCACCAGCCAATAATGCTCCACAGAACAATCTACGGAAGCATAGAACGGTTTATCGGAGTTCTTCTGGAACACACTGCAGGAAAGCTGCCGCTATGGTTATCTCCAATACAGGTAAGGATACTTTCAATAGCAGACAGGTTCAATGATTATGCTGAAAAAATTGCTTCACAAATGCAGGAAGCTGGAATAAGGGCAGAGACAGACTGCAGGACAGAAAGCATAAGCAAAAAAGTCAGAGAGGCACAACTGCAGCAGATAAATTACATTCTCGTTGTTGGCGAAAGAGAGGTAAAAGACAGGACAGTAACAGTAAGAACAAGAGACAACAAAGTCCATGGAGCAAAGAAAGTTGAGAACTTCATAAAAGAAGTTGTGGAAGAGATAAAAGAGAGGAGATAATTCTAGTAAATTTGTGGACAACAGAATATGTGCTACGCACAGTGAGCCTTCGCACTTCGTGCTCAGGTTCTGATAAACTGCTTTAATTTTGGCTTTAATACTTTTTCAGTTTCTTTTTTTACTGCTGCCCAATAAAGAGCCTTGAACTTCTGAACAACTGGCTCTTTGCTGTTAAGCTTAAACAGCTTTGCTTTGCCTATTGTTCTTGTCTGGGCAACTATCCTGTACTTGACTAAATCATTCCAGAAAAGTTTCAATGTAGAATATCCGACTCCAGAATTCCTTGCGATATCAACCATAGAGTAATCAAAGTCTTCATAAACCATAAAAAAATCAAGGACCCTAAGCAAAGGGCTGTCTCCAAAGATTTTCAAAAACAAAGATTTGTTTGCCATATCGGTTGGGAAGTGGGACAAGTATTTAAATGTTTCTATTTTTAGCCCTTAGAGGTCACAAATAGACATTTAGACTCCGGAAACTTTTCGGATTTTTCTTGTAAAAACATATAAAAGAGCAAAACAAGATAAGAAGCACATGCACGAGAGTGAAATAGTCAAAAAGGCAATTATCAAAAAACTTTATGCAGCAGGGTGCTGGGGAAAAGGCCATATGCTAATTGACAGATTTAAATCAGGGCTGCCTCCGCATTTTAGGGGAGAAGTCCAAACTGCTGCCAAAGAACTTTTTAAAGAAGGACTGATCTGTGTTTA
>JAWABT010000037.1:0-7192 GCA_038884515.1 Candidatus Woesearchaeota archaeon
CGCGAGCTTGAGAATCTGATCAAATAATCTCTCCCTCTGCTTTGGGGTTAGCATCTTAGAATCCTTTGCACCAATTGCCTTAAGCTTAGGCTCGTCTTCCTCATTAATGAGGAGACCGCACATAACCATAGGACCGATAATTGGGCCTCTGCCAGCTTCTTCAATACCACAAAGCAATACCATAAACACAGCTTAGAACATACCGATTTAAATATATTTCCTAAGTTTACCACAAAAAATATAAATATAAGCAATCAAAAAGAAGGTATTATGGAAAAAGAGATACCTAAATTCGGAGTAAAAGAGATAGTGCAGTTTGTTGGAGTTTCTGAGCTAGAACCAATGGAACAACAGACAGTGCAACTGCTTTCCACTGAAAATTATGAGAAAATAAAAAGAGCAATGAAAAACATAACAAACCTTGTCATCCATGTAAAAAAGTATGAAAAAGGAGGAGAGCGAAAGAAATATTCAATACATGTTCGAGCAATCTGCCCCACAGCAGCAATCGAAAGCTGCAATGCAGATGATTTTGAGCTCCCAAGAGCACTTCACAAGGCATTCACAGACATAAAAGAGCAGATAAAGCACAAATTCCATTCTGACACAACAAGAGGAAAGGCTTACGAATAGATTTCTGGCTTCTTAAAGAAAAAAATAGCGGGGGTTGGATTTGAACCAACGACCTGAGGGTCTCTCAGTGAGTGCATATGAGCCTTTCGGGATTCATTCCAGAGAATGAATTCTCTCCGAGCACTCCTGACTGCTCTACCCCGCTATAAGAATAAAAGAACATGCCTAATTTATAAAGGTTACTCCAAGATTGGTGCTCCGCACAGAGACAAATGCGTATGCGTTAACCGTTTACCGTAAGCCGTTGACCGTTAACGGCAGACGGTGAACTGTGAACGGTAAACGTTCTCACCTCTCTGTCCGAAGGACTCGCTTCTTTAGTCACCACAAAAATCTTGTTTTAAGAGCAAAAGTTTATAAACATCTAAGAAGTCATAATTCATAGATTAACACTCGCACCTGCGGTGGCATTTTGCACAATAGCAAAGCTGACGCGGGTAGTGCGCAAAATGCCGTCGTGGCATGCTCACAGAACAAAGTTCTGTGGCCGCCAGCTCCGGCTCACTTACGTTCGCCGTCGTGGCACAACCTGGTACTGCGCAGGGTTGCTAACCCTGTTTCCCGCAAGGGATTCCCCGGTTCAAATCCGGGCGACGGCGTTGGCTATTAAAAAAGAGAAAATCGTGATAAGCCTTGGAGGCTCTTTGATAGTTCCAGACAAAGTAGATGTACCTTTCTTAAAAGAATTCAAGCAGTTCATTCTCAGGCATACAAGGACAAAGCAATTCTATATAATAACAGGAGGAGGAAAAGTGGCAAGGGAATACGCAGCAGCAGCTGGAGAGATAGGAAACATAAGCCATGAAGACAGGGATTGGCTGGGAATACACTGCACAAGACTAAACGCGCACCTGCTGAGAACAATCTTCAGAAAACACGCATTTCCAAGAATAATAAAAAACCCTTTTGAGAAAATCAAGACAAACAAGCAAATAATCATGGCAGCAGGATACAAGCCAGGATGCTCAAGTGATTTAGATGCTGTGATTATCGCAAAAACAATAGGAGCAAAAACAGTCCTGAACTTGACAAACATAGATTATGTCTATGACAAAGACCCAAGAAAATACAAAGATGCAAAGCCATTAAAGCAAGTAAGCTGGAAAAAATTCAGGAGCATAATACCAAAAACATGGCGCTATGGCATGAATGCCCCATTTGACCCAGTAGCAAGCAGAGAAGCGCAGAAGCTCGGCCTGAAAGTCATCATAATAAATGGAAAGAAATTAAAAGAAATAGATAACTTCCTTCGTAACAAAGAGTTCATAGGAACAACAATAGAGGGATAAAATAATGGCTAAAGCAAAAAATGAAAAAACAGGCACTAAATCTTTTGATAAATTAGTGCCAGACACATCTGTAATAATCCAAGGACTAATCTCACTCAAAATAAAAAATAATGAAATAAAAGTGCAAGAACTTATCATACATGAAGCTGTGCTTGCAGAACTAGAGCACCAGGCAAACCAGGGAAGAGCAACAGGCTTTATTGGCTTAGATGAATTAACAGCACTTCAGGAATTAGCAAAACAAGAAGTTATCACAATAAGATTCACAGGCAAAAGGCCAAATGCATCTGAAATAAGATACGCCAGCTTGGGAGAGATAGATGCACTCATAAGAAACCTTGCGTGGGAAGAAGAAGCAACACTAATGACAGCAGACAGAACACAGGCACATGTTGCAAAAGCAAGAGGAATAAAAACAGAATACATCATGATGGAAGCTGCTCCCGTAAGGGAGCTGAAGCTTGAAAAGTATTTTGATGAAACAACAATGAGCGTTCATCTGAGAGAAAACGTAACTCCAAAAGCAAAAAAAGGAAAACCAGGAGAATGGAGTTTTGTCCAAGTTGCTGACAAGAAGCTCACAGCAGAAGAAATAAAAGACATAAGCAGAGAACTCATCGAAGAAGCAAGATCAAGAAAGGACAGTTTCATAGAAATCGAAAGAGAGGGAAGCACAATATTGCAATTAGGCTTGTTCAGGATAGTCATAACAAGACCCCCATTCTCAGACGGATGGGAAATAACAGCAGTAAGGCCAATAAAAAAACTAAGCTTGCAAGAATACACGCTCAGCGAAAAAATGCAGAAAAGAATAGCAGAACAGGCAGAAGGAATACTCATAGCAGGAGCACCAGGCCATGGAAAAACAACATTCGCACAAGCACTTGCAGAATACTTTGCCAAGCAAAACAAAGTCGTAAAAACAGTAGAGGCACCAAGAGACCTCGTGCTGCCAGATGAAATCACACAGCTCGCAATAAGCAGGGGAACACCAGAAGAAGTCCACGACATACTCTTGCTTTCAAGACCAGACTACACAATATTTGACGAAATGAGAAACCCGCCTGACTTCGCGCTATACTCAGACCTAAGGCTTGCAGGAGTCGGCATGGTAGGAGTGGTGCACGGAACATGCCCTCTTGACGCAATACAAAGATTCATAGGAAAGATAGACCTGGGAGTCATTCCTCATGTCATTGATACTCTTGTGTTCATAAAAAACGGGCAGATAGACAAAGTGCTATCAATAGCAATGGTCGTGAAAGTTCCTGCAGGAATGACAGAAGCAGACCTTGCAAGACCAACAGTAGTAATATCTGACTTTGAAACAGGAAAGCCAGCAGCAGAAATATACTCATACGGAGAAGAGACTGTTGTCGTGCCAGTAACTGAAACAATGACATCAGCAATTGGCGGAGCAAAAAAACTAGCTGCAGACTCAATCAAAAGAGCACTGCAAAAATACGCAGACCACATAGAAGTAGAATTGCCGTCTGAAAACAAAGCAATAGTATATGTCCCAAAAGAATACATAGCAGGAATAATCGGAAAAGAAGGAAAAACAGTAACACAACTTGAACAACAGCTGGGAATAGGCCTTGACATAAGAGAACTCGGAGAAGAAAAAGAATCAAGAAAAGAGCCAGAAGGAAAAGAAGTCCCATTTGAGCTGAACATAGCAAGCAAATACTTTGAGCTATACTTTGGCGAGAAAATGAGGGGCCGGGATGTTGACATCTATGTCGGAAGAGAGTATCTTGCAACATTCAACATCGGAAAAAAAGGCACAATAAGAATAAAGAAAAACAACCCACTCGGAAAATCACTCCTTAACGCACAAAAATACGGAGAGAAGATAAGAACATTACTGCCTTGAAGCAGGATACTTCTTTTTCATTCTTTCATAAAACTCAGCAGAAGACTCAACCCTATACTGAGTCAGGTAAACATCCTCTGCAAGCTTAAGCAGCTTATCCTTAACACTGCTTGGCTCAGCACTGAAACGAATGCACTTGCAGACAGAGCAAAAACACTCTGTATTAGCAATAAAATAAGAATTACCGCCTGAAACCTGCATATACTTCTTCAATTTCTCCATTAAATTGTCTTCAGCCACGACAAAATACTGCTTAAATAAAGCATATATAAATCTTTTGACACAGAAAAATATATATACCACAACACTTGCTTTAAAAGCATGTTTGACATAAATCTTGTCCGGGAAAATCCTAAACTAGTAAAGGATAATCTAAAAAAGAAATTCAAAGAAGACATGATACCAATAGTAGATGACCTTCTGGCAAAAGATAAAGAATGGAAAGAGCTGAAGAAGCAAAGCGATGACCTAAGGGCAAAAAGAAACAAGCTTTCTATGAAGATAAACCAGCTGAAAAAACAAGGAAAGAAAGCAGACGATGAAATAAAAGAAGCAGCAGCAATACCACACCTCATAAAAGAGCTTGAAGACAGAATGGCAAAACTGGAATGGGGAATAAGGCATTATTTGATGGACCTGCCAAACATGATTGACAAAAACGTCCCGATAGGAGAGGATGCAAGCAAAAACGTTGTTCGAAGAAAATGGGGCAAAATAAAAAAATACGATTTCCCACTAAAAGGCCACGGAGAGCTGGCTGAAGAATTAGGAATTGCAGACTTCCAGAAATCAACAAAAGTATCAGGAGCAGGATTCTATTATCTCAAGAATGAATTAGGAATACTAAACCAGTCACTGATAAGATTCGCGATAGACCACATGATTAAAAAAGGATACACGTACGTCGAGCCACCATTAATGCTCAGAAGAGCGGCATACGAAGGAGTTGTTGACATGGAAGACTTTGAAAACGTCATGTACAAAGCAGAAAATGAAGACCTTTACTTGATTGCAACAAGCGAGCACAGCCTAATAGCACAATACATGAATGAAAACATCCCTGCCGAAGAATTGCCAATTAAATTAGTCGGTTACAGCATGTGCTTCAGAAAAGAAATAGGAAGCCACGGAGTAGACACAAGGGGGCTGTTCAGAACGCACCAGTTCAACAAAGTAGAGCAGATAGTGCTGTGCAAGCCAGAAGATAGCTGGAACTTCTTTGACGAGATGCTCAAAAACACAGAAGAAATCATGCAGGCATTAGAACTGCCATACCAAGTCCTTGAGATTTGCTCAGGAGACCTTGGGCCGCTAAAAGCAAGATCAATTGATGTAGAGGCGTGGATGCCAAAACAAAATGCATACAAAGAAGTTGCTTCACTAACAAACTGCACAGACTACCAAGCAAGAAGGTTAGACATAAAGTTTGTAGACAAGAAAGGAGAGAAAAAACTAGTCCATACACTCAATAACACAGCTCTTGCAACATCAAGAATAATGGTAGCAATACTAGAGAACTACCAAAACAAAGACGGCTCAATAGACATACCAAAGGCATTGCAAAAATACACTGGCTTTGAAAAAATAATGCCAAAAAAGAAAGTAAAAGAAGAGAAAGCACAAAAAAAAGTGCATAAGAAATAATGGCACAAATACCAAGCTGGCTCTGGCTATTTGCAGGAATCATTGTCACAGCAGGCTCATATTATGTAAAAGGCAACATAGCCTTGTTCTTTTACCTTGGATTACTGTTTATTTTAATTGGCGTTGCAAAAATAATATTCTGGTTCATAATGAGAAAACCAAAAACAGGGAAAATACAGATGCCTATGCCGCAGTCAAGAGCGCAACCTGTACAGCAAGCAGCGTACGGCAATTATAAGAAGTGCATGTGCGGAAGATTCGTAAGATTGACTGACAATTTCTGCTGGGCATGCGGAAGAAGATTGAGATAACTTAATAAAGTAATATTCATTGAATCTATACTATGAATTTCCAACACATAAAATATAAAACAATAAATTGGTTAAATTATCTAAAAGAATATGCCCACAATGTATTCTTTAAACTGGTGCTTCTTTTTGTTCTGAACTTCATTATGTTTGGATTATATTTTAAAAATTTCTTTAAAGTCAATTTTATCATATTTCTTATTTTTCTAGTAATCAATTTGTATATTATTAGAAAATTGCTTTACAAAAGAGCAAGGCCTACAAAAATTTTAGTGATTTTAATTATACTAGGATTATCTTTCTTCACTGCACAGAATTATTCAGCGTTTGTATTCGAAAACTTTGGTTTAAATTCATTTATAAGCAGTTTTAGTGGAGAACTATCTGATACATTATTTCTTAGCGGAACTAAGAATATGCTTAAGGATACTGTCCAAAGTGGAAAACAAGTTATTGATACAACAAAAGGCACAATTACCCATTCTAAAGAAGATTCACAAAAAACTTTCGCACACATAAACCAGCTACGCCAAGAAAATGGTGTGAAAACTATTTTATGGGATGATAAGATATACAATCTTGCAAAATGGAAAACTGAAGATATGACTAAAAGAAGGTATTTTGACCATGTTGATCCAGATAAAAAATGTGTTGGAAGTTATGCAAGAAATTTTGAATTAAATTATCCTTCTGATTCCTTTGCGGAGAATATTTTTGGGTATAGTTCTTCAACATGGTTTAATCAAGACGAAGCAGTAACTTCTTGGATGACTAGTAGAGGTCACAGATATAACCTACTGTATCCAGATCACATAAGAGGTGCAATAGCTTGTGACTCAAAGAATTGCGTATTTATTGGCCAGGGTGGCTCTGGGTGGGCATGTAATACTGGCGAAGAAGGTCTCACTTTTTGGGATTCTGTCGGAAAGCAACCGGGAGAAAGATAATATGATAAATAAAAGAATTTCTGATATTTTTAGATTAACCATTAGCAAAAAACCTTTTATTGACTTACCTTTTGGAATTCATGGAAGAGCACATGCAAATAGGGTTCTTTTATTTGCCAATACCTTATTAAATCTTCGACAGGATAGAGAAAAATTAGACATTACGGCAATCATAATTGCTGCATTACTTCATGATTGCGGAAGAGTTAGCAATGATAAAGACAAACTCCATGCAGTTAGATCTGCAGAAATGGCACTTAAATTTATAAAAGAAAATAATATTGATTGCAATACAAAATTAATCCGAGAATGCATAGTTCGACATTGCCCCCCGCAAGGATATAAAAATAACAATCCTTCTATTGAATCTAAAATCATAGGAGATGCTGACAAATTAGATAGATTTAGATTTATTGAACAAGAAAATCCCTGCAATGCAAGTTTTCTAGAATTGGAAGAATCAAAACTACTTATGGATATTGCTGCAAGAGTAAA
>JAWABT010000038.1:0-7113 GCA_038884515.1 Candidatus Woesearchaeota archaeon
GAGCTTGTGGACCTCCATTTTTATTGGAGTTACTTCTTGTTTTGCCCCGATTTTTGTGATAAGCTCTCTTTCGCCGTGCTGTATCCTGTGCCCGAGCGAGCCCTCTGCCTGGTAGCATGAGAACACAAGGCTGTTTCTTGGGTTGTCTGCCATTTGCCTGAGGTATTCTACAGATGGCCCGCCCACAAGCTTTCCTGATGTCGCGAGTATGACGCAGGGGCCTGTTTCTTCAAGAACTTGAGTTCTTTCTTTTTGCGAGCCTATTCTTTTGAAAATAGGTGACAGGAATGGGTTTTGGTCTTTGTGGAATATTAGTTTCCTTATTGTCCTGTTAAGGAATTCCGGGTATGCTGTGTGTATTGCTGTGACGTCCCAGACCATTCCATCGATGTAAACAGGGATTGTCTCAAGCTCTCCTGTTCTAATCATGCCTTCTATCATGACCATCACGTCCTGTGCCCTTCCTGAACCAAGGACTGGCATGAGGACTTTTCCCCCTCTTTTGACTGTTTCTTTTATGATATTCTTCAAACAATCATCTTGCTCTTTTATTGGTGGAAGTATGTTTTGCTTCCCACCATAAGTCGATTCTATCATCAAGGTTTCTAGCCGCGGAAATTCTGTTGCAGCTGGCTCGAGAAGAGCTGCCTTGCCGAACTTCATGTCGCTCGTGTAAACAAGATTATGCAAGCCGTTTCCTATGTGCAGATGAGCCATAGAACTTCCAAGTATGTGCCCTGAATTATAGAGAGTTAGCCTTACATCAGGAGTTATGTCAGTGACCTCTTCGTAATCAAGTGTTATCGTGTGCTTAACCATTTCTTTAATGTCATCTGTCTCATATATCGGCTCTTTGTTCTCTGACTTCATTATCTTGACATAGTCTAAAGTAAGCAGAGACATGACATCTCTTGTTGGTGCTGTGCAGTACACAGGCCCTCTATAGCCGAACTTGAACAGATATGGCACGAATCCAGAGTGGTCAAGGTGTGAGTGCGTGACTATGACCGCGTCAAGGTCTTTTATGTTAAACTCAGGAACATCCAGATGTGGATATGCGTCTGAGTCAGTGCCTGCAACGTTAATTCCGCAGTCAAGGAGTATTCTTGATTCAGGTGTTTGGAGGAATATGCAGCTTCTTCCGACCTGCCTTGCTCCTCCAAGGAATGTGAGCCTGACCCACTCGCTTTTCTTTCCTCTTATCCATCCGTCATATATCCTATGCCCTACTTTGTCAAGGAATTTTCTCCTGTATTCTGAGTTCTGGTAGAGCACTGAGCGGATGTTGTCTATGAGTGTTGATTTTAGTGCAGGTGACCTTCTTATGAGTGGCACCCATAGTGTTTTTTCTCTTATTTCTCTCAGTAGCGCGCCCTGTTTTCCTATTGCCAGCCCTGGCTTCTCTGCTTCAATCACTACCTGGCTTCTCTGTGGGTCAAATATTACTTGCGAGATCCCTGCTTCTTCAGGCAGTATTTTCTTTATTTCCTTGTCTGCCTTTTCCTGGTCCATTGTTATGCTTGGATCCGGCCTTAATTCTATTCTTTTTTTGAATTCATCAACAACCTTCTTTATCAGTCCTTCATTGTCAAAAAAGAATTTCTTGTCTTTTGTATAAAGGACTATGTTGGCGCCTTCAAAGGCAACATCACTTATCTTGCCTTCTGGCATGAATTTCAAAATTTCTTTTATTATGTCTGCCATTTTTTACCTCAGATTCAGTTTTTTTGTATTTCTTATTGTTGTTTATTTTTATTTGTGTTGTCTCTGTATTCGATTATTTCTTTGTTAAATTCTTATTTGGGTGCTTCGCACAGTAACAATTATAACACAAAATCGCAAGGCGATCACAGAATTCTTGAATTCTGTGATATGCGGACTGTTAGTCCAGAACTATACAATCTCGAGCCACTTTGTGGCGAGACCATATGTCCGAAGGACCTCTTTTATTATTGTTAAACCAATTTACTAATAAACCTAAAACATTAGATATCTTGATTATTGATTTATGCTTCTAATCTCGCAACAATTTCTTTCTCAAGCACTGTCTTGACGCCTTTGTCTGTTATTGTCACTACATCAATTCCGTTTCCTGAGTACGGGTCTCTCTGCAGTGCTGCATTGACTGCCTTGACAGCCATTTTTATGCCTTCATCAACTGATATTCCTTTTTTGTATTCTGCTTCAAGGACTCCCATTGCAAACATGCATCCTGAGCCGTCTGTTGTGTAATCATCATGCTTTGATACTGAGCCGTCAATTCCCAGCCCGTATAGGTGGAATCCTGTCTCGTCTTTTCCTCCAAGGTTGAATGCTGCTATTCCTGGAACCATTGACATCTTTCTTACGTTAGAATAGACCAGTCCTGCCAGGAGGTTTGCTGCTTCTTTAACAGTTGATTTTCTGTATGTCTGAAGGTCTTTCAGCTTCAGCTCTGCCTTTATTAATTTTGCAAGGAGCTGGACTTCAGATACCATTCCTGCTACTGTTACTGCCATGTCATCTGATATCTGTATTATCTTTGTGAACTTCTTGTGAGCAACATATCCTGCAGTCATTCTTCTGTCTGCAGCAAGAACAATGCCATCTTTGCACACAATACCTACTGTAGTAGTTCCTGTTTTCGGTATGTTTTTAATTTCTTCTTCTGACATTATCAATCCCTTTTAAGAATGCTATTCTCTTTAAAAAACAGGAAGTATTTAAAGGTTTCGTTTTTATCTGACTTCTGCAAATTGACTGTTGGAAAACAGTAAGCTTTTTCTTTCTAAAGTGGTTACAAATATTTTTAATACAAAATGATAAAAGGCAGAGACATGGGGGACGAACTCAAAGAACATATTAAAAGACAGCTCTCAAAAGGCTACAAGCCAGAGGAGATAAAAAAGGCCCTGATACACGTAGGATTTTCTTCATCAGAAGTAAGGGAAGCATTCAGGGAGTTTGAGCCAAAAAAAATGCCGATACTGCACAGGCTGTTCAAGCCAAAAAAAGAGGAGAGGAAGCCAAAGCCAGAAAAAAAAGCTGCGATTGAGAAGAAGCCAGCAACATTGTTTGAGCCAGAAAAGCCTCCTGAACTTCCTGCAAAGCCTGAGCCAAAGGAATTGCCTGCACCAGAAGTTCTTGCACTTCCTCCGCCACCAAGCTATATTACGTACCACAGAAAGATGGGTGTAATAATAATTTCAATACTTTGCATCATCCTGATTGCAGCAATGCTTCTTTTCTTTGTAACGCCAATATGCCTGACAGAGAGCTGTTTCATTAACGCCGCTAACGAATGCGGGCACGCAAAATACAAAAATAACATAAAAGGAACAGAGGTCAGGTTTGAGACAGAAGGCTGTGTACTGACAAAAACAATAATATCACTCGGACCAGAAGAACCAGAAGAAATAAAAAAAGTATTCCAAGGCAAAAGCATGACGTGCAGATACCAGCAGAACAATTTTGACCCATTATACATTACATCACTGACAGGCCTTATTAATACATGCGAAGGAGAATTAAAAGAAGAGATAATGAAGAGAGTGGTTTAGAAATTTATTTAACTTTTTTCCCAAGCAATCTTTTCTGCTCTTTTTCTAAACATTCCTTTAAGTATTTCTGCATAAATGTGTCAGTTTCGTATTTTAATGCAAGCTCATAATTTTCAATACATTCTTTGCATAATTTTTTTGCAGTTTCATTTAGTTTTGATGCTTCCCATGCTTTTTGTCCTACCACAAGATTTGCTTTAGACGACAATATAAATGCCTTGTGCCAATAAAGAGTGTTTTGTTTTTTTGAATAATTTTTTAAGGCCTCATCGCATGCAGGAATTATTTTATCTATTATTTTAAATTGAACTTGTTTATCAAATTCTTTAATATTTGGTCTCAGAAAAGAAATGCTCTTGGATATAAAAAAAAGATATTCTTCACATGTTGGTAGAATTTTAAGTTTAAGCTCCAACTCATCAACACACTCAACGACACATTTTGTTCTGAAATCCAAATATTTTTTTGAATGCGGCACGCCAATAGCATCTAAAGTTAAACATTCTATTGCTTTTTCTAGAAAAGCAGAATGCGCGGTTAATAGCCTGTATTTAGCTCGAAGGCAATCTGCCAACTCAAGCTTGGACGCAATTTTTAGAGCAGAATCAAAATACATTTTTTGCATGCCAATAAAGTCAGCAACCTTTTCAAAATCGTATTCCTCTTCCAATGTACGAGCAATAACGGGCGAGCGGGCAGCAAATTCAAATAATCGCAGATACGCTGAAATATTACTTGGATCAAGCTCAATAGCTTTTTGCAAGTGTTCATTAATTTTATCAAGTTCATCATCACATTTTGTTACATAAAGAGAATGAAATTTTGACTCTAATTTTGGCGGCAGGCCTTCCTCAGTAAAGATTGTGATGTAAATACCATATGATTTTCGTTTTCCAGTAATTGCTTCATATACAAGCAAATTCACATATTCAAATTCATTTCCTTCTTTTCCTTTTATTGCATCAAGCAGTTTTTCAAGCTTTGGCTCGGCTTTTTCATCATTAAAAAGCTCTTTCTGATCTATGTATAATTCCGCAAGTCTAATGTATTCATCAGGCGTCTTTTCCTTGTCTTCTAAACGTTTGACTTCTTCTGAAAGAAGCTCTTGAAGGCTCTTTGATTCCTGCTTTTGGGATTCTTCTTTCTGTTCTTGGGCAAAAATAGAAGAAATACTGCCTGGAAGTATTGCTGGGCTAACTAAAGCGCTTAATCCAAGCAAAGCATATAATGCCTTGTTTCTAATATAATCAAGCATCATAAGAGATTATAATGAGTACAAGTATTTAAACTTTTCGTTTTTTTACCACTTCACAGTTATCATTATTTAGAAAAAGTCTATACACAGATTATTCAATTTTTCTTTCAACAGTAGTTACAAACCTTTTTAATAGAGTTTAGTAAACAAGTATTTCATGGTGGACGTGGTTAAAGACATAAAAGTGCACATACAGCGACAGCTAGCAAAAGGTTATAGCCTGCAAGATATACAACAATCTCTTCTTGAAGTAGGTTTCTCAAAAGAGGCAATTAATGAAGCATTAAAAGGGATAAAAAGACCTATCGAAAAACCAGCTGAGAAGGTATCTTTCTTTGGATGGCTCAAACCAAAACCAGCTGTTGCACCTAAACCAGAGGTAAAGAAGCCAGAGGAAAAGCCTGCACCAAAAACAGTAACAAAACCTGAAATCAAAAAACCAGAACCAAAACCTGAAAAGAGACCTGTTGCAAAATTCTGGTTTGGATGGAGAGCAGAAAAACCAAGTGCTAAAGAAACACAGGTTAAGAAGCCAGAGCCTAAAAAAGAAATTAAAAAAACAGAGATAAAGCCTAAAGAGATTAAGCTTCGTAAAGAAGAAGAAATAAAATTAAAAATCCCTCACAAAGGAGTCATATTTGGAATATTGCTTGTACTATTCTTTGTATCAGTCGGATTAATAATCTGGCTGCTTCCAAGGGCCTGCGCAACAGAGGCTTGCTTCATAAGGTACGCAAATGCATGTAAGGCAGCAAGGTACACTAATAATATAGAAGGAACAGTTATACTCTATGAAGTGAACAATTGTGTGCTTAGAAAGACAATAAAACAGTTAGCCCCAGATGAGCCACCAAAAATTGTAGAAAAATTCCTAGGAAAAAGCATGCTTTGCACGTACGCTAAGAATGATTTCAACCCACTACATGTAAGGACTATTTCTGGAATGGTAAACACATGCCAAGGACCATTAAAGGATGCAATACTTGACTATGTTGTATAAATTATCTGTGATACAAAGAAAGCATCAAATCAGCAAACTCATCTTTTGAAAGTTTTCCGGTATTGTAAGCACCTTCTATTGCATGTTTATAACTACTTTTGAGATATTTCTGGTCTGTCAAGAACTTGTGATTTTGATATTTATGCTTTATGAGCTTGACTTGGACGCCTTTAAGGAAGATATTTATTGCCTCCCGGAATCTGCCGTCCGCAACAGCTTGCTCTCCTGCCAATAAAGCCTCTACAACTGGACTTAATTTGGGTGATAATTCAAAAATCTCAATTAAATTTTCCAGTTCAATAGCCCTTCTTTGAGGCGTGGCATATTTATCATAAATCTGAAGTATAACATCCAAAGCATCTGCATCCTTTAATTTCTTACTTCTGCAACAGCCATAAAATACCTCAATATTTCATTCTCCTATACGCTTCTGCAATTAATGTAAAAATAGTGACTTGCGAAGCAAAAAGCAGGACTCCAGATATCAAAGCCCCAAATAAATAAAAGGTATACACGTATATAACAGAATAAGAAAGGATATAATAAAATACCTGCATTAAAAGAAGAATAACAAGAGCCCAAACAAGTGACAATGCAAAAGCCTTGAAATAAAATTTGTTAAATGTCGTAATAAACAGCCCTTTAAATGCAGCTGCAAAATCTTCAACTGCATACCGGACAATTGCGCCAGGAAGGATGTAGATTGTCAAAGCAAATAAAGCAGCAATAGGCCCTTTAAATACCCAAAAATCTTGTCCGTAATAAAACATTACAAAATATAAGACACCTGCAGGAACATAGAATATCAAAGCTATGCCTAAAAAAATAAGGCCCTCTATGAAAAGCTTCCACTGCCATTTAGGCATATCAAGATTTCCCTTATAAGCTGTTCGTGCACACTCAACAAAATAGCCAAAAGCAAATAAATTCACAATTGGCAGGATAAATAAAACAGATCCGGCAACAAGCCTTAACAGGTTTGTAAAAGGCCTCTTGATTGCGAATAAAAAATGGTTCATTTTCAGCTCTTTTTAGATTATTAAAATAGGAGTATTATATATATGTTTCTATCACAACGCAATTATTTTAAATATCTAAAATAAATTTAGTATTGCCACTTAAAAGTGACAAATCAAACAAAAGATTTATATACTAGTAAAACATTACAACAGGGAGTTAAAATGGAAGAAGTTATAGATGACATTATTAAAAATGCATTCAGGGAAATCGAGTATCATGTACGCAAACTGCAATATGTGACTCCAGAAGAGCTAAAACTATTCCATTATGCATTTCCACGCATATCTGTAAAAAAATTA
>JAWABT010000039.1:0-7012 GCA_038884515.1 Candidatus Woesearchaeota archaeon
CGCAAACATCCTCTGACAAGGAATTCCAGCTGATTAATACAAAGCTTGATGCAATAAAGGCCTCAATTGACGGGCTTCACCAGCGCCTTGACAAGCTGGAGCTGGAGAAGGAGAGGCGCAAGGAAGGAAGAGAGATTTATACCTGGCGATGAAAAATAAAAATCTTTTTTTCTTCGGGATTGCACTTATTATTGTTATTCTCGACCAGCTGACAAAATATCTTGTCAAGTCAAGTCTTTCATTCGAGCAATCAATTTCGGTGATAAAAAATTTCTTCCAAATAGTTCTCATTAAGAATTTCGGCATTGGCTTTGGCCTATTGAACATTCCAAAAGCAAGATGGATTCTTGTGATTATTACAATCATTATTATAGGAACAATATTATATTACTATAAACAGATCATTAAAAAAAATTTTCTGCTCATCTGCACAGCACTTATTTTTGGAGGCGCTATTGGTAACTTGATTGATAGGGTTCTGCTCGGATTTGTCATTGATTTTCTTGATTTCATGATTTGGCCTGCATTTAACATAGCAGATTCAGCAATAACTGCAGGTGTAATTGGTCTCATAATTTATTTCAGTAGAGAAAAGAAATAGAACTTAAAATAACTAAATCAAGCGAAACATTTAAATAGATGAAATTTATTTGAATTGAATAGTCAAAATTAAATCAAAACCAAGAGAGGTGAAGTAAATGGCTGAAGAATCAAGAGGAGTTGCTCTGGCAATATTAGGAATCGTTGCCGTTATAGCAATAATTGGACTTGTTCTATTGTTTAAGATGAAAGCAACAGGCGATGTCTATGGCGGTGGATTAATCTGGGGAGAAGGCGGATGGCAAAGCGAAGGCTTATCGACAAGAATGCTCTATGCGCCTCAAACGCCAGGCGGATACCAATACGTAACTGGCGGTGGAAAATTAGGGCCAGAAGTGAAGACAGCAGGACCTTACCTGAAGAACTACGAGCCTTCATTTTATGGTAGCGAGATTCCAATATACAGCTGCCAGATGGGAGTAGCAACTGGCTGGCTAGAACCAGGATACACTGTACAGATTGCAAAGAACAGCAGAAGATTCTCTGAATACACATCCTGCTATGGCGTAAACAAACCATGGCCAGAAGGATTTGTTTCTGAAGCAATCCCAGGATATTGCTGCAAAGAAATAGAAAGAGTCTAGACAAATTTTTTTATTTTTTTCCCAATTCTTTTTCTAAGAAAATACTTAATAAAAAAAAGCAATACACATAAACAAAAAATTTATATAGAGAAACAGTTTTAACTATTAAAAACATAATTCAGCATACCAAAAATTAAAAAAATTTGAGGTGATTATAAATGGAAGAGAATAAAGGCCTTACAATTGCAATTATCGGAATAGTTGCTGTAACAGCAATTGTTGGACTGGTTTTCCTGTTTTCTGTCGCAAAGACTGGAGCAGGCATTTATGGAGGAGCAATAAAAGGAAACCTGTTCCCGTATACGCGATTCACGAGTACGCAGCCCGTTGTTGAAACTCCTGGGTGGGAAGAAACTATCACTGCGCCAGAGACAGAAGTATACGGCGGAGCATCAAGATTACAAGACAACACTGCAGTCGAGAGACAAGTATCAAGTGGTTTCAGGTATGGAAGAGAACTTGGAATGATTCCAACAACACTCACGACATGCATGGCTCTTGATTTCAGGGATACTGCAGGTAATCGCGTTTTTGCACCAATAGGAGTGACAAGGCAGCAGCTTCAGGATTATGAGCCGATAAAAGAGCATTGCTTCAGGTATACTGCAGATGGAACACCTGTTAGCACAATTATAGCAAAAGATGCGTGCTGTACAGTAAGATAAAATTTTTTAATTCTCTATTTCTTTTTTTATTCATTTTTCTCTTACATAAGCAAAAAGTTTATATACTAAAAACAGTTTTAATTCTTAAAAAGAATCAATAAATAAAAAAATCGAGGTGATTTTTCGTGGAAGAGAACAAGCTTGCTGTTGCAATTCTTGGAATAGTCGTTGTTATTGCCATAATTGGCTTGCTGTTTATGTTTAGTGCGGCAAAATCAGGTGGCGTGGTTTATGGAAGCTACGTCACTCCCAAGATATATACAAATTATAAGCAGGAACCATTCCCATATGCAAGGCAGGCAGAGCCGCGTTATATGGTTGAATATCCTGCAGGAACAATCTCAGGAGAACAGCCGGGAGCACCAACATATGCTGGCGCATCACAGTTCTTTATAACAGGAACTGAAAAAGGGGTGCAGAGCACACTTGGAACAGCATATTCTTCATATGGAAGGTCTGCTGAAACACATGTTCCAACAGCGCAGACAACTGGCGTAGGCATAGAGTTTCCAGGCGGGGTAAAAGCAAATTACTGCTATGGCACAAGAGTTTATTATACTAAAGCAGCTGACCCAACAAGAACGTGTTTCACAGAAGATAGGTACGGCAGAAAAGTTTCAGACCTGCTACCTCAGTACTATGGCTGTTGTGACAGCTAAATATTTTTTTTAACTTTATTTTTTATTCTACTTTTTTCAGTGATTCGATAATTAAATTTTGATATTCCCCGAAGTTAGAAACAAAAGATTTATATACACGAACCGTTACTATTCTCTAAAAATCAAATTAAAAATAAAAAACAAAAATTGAGGTGAAGCTATGGAACAATCAAAAACATTTCCTTTAGTAATTCTGGGAATTATAGCATTGATTGCAGTCATCGGTCTTGTGCTTATGTTCAAGATGTCTGCTACAGGAGGGGCTGTTGGTGGAATAACAACATGGGGAAGGGCAATTGCTAAGAGTAGCGAAAAAGCATATAACCCATACACTGCCACGTGGGGTAAAGCAATTGCAGGAGTCGAGGCATTCAAGGTAGGAAGCATCCTTGGCCAGAGATGCCTTGTTGTTGACAAGAGCCAGGCAGAGAGAGGAGCTATCCCAATAGAGTCATTCAATGATTTGACAAGAGGGGTTTGCTATCCTTACTTTACTGGATTCGAGCAAAACACAGATAGCGTCTGCTGCATTGAATCGTACATACAGCAAATGGTTCCAAGGTATAATATCATCTGAGGTGATAGCAAAATGGAAGAAAAAACAATTCTATTTTCGGTTTTAGCAGTTGTTACTGTTGTTGCAGTCATTGGAATGATTAGTTTTATGAAAACTGCTGATACAGGTATGGGAATATATGTACAGCCTGGCATGTTTTACAGAGGGCTTGCCATAAGGCAGCTTGGTTCTGGCCAACAAAGCGCAGTCAGCAATATAGGACGAGGCATATATGTAACAGCTGGAGAGGCGCAGTCACCTTCGTCAGAATCAAAGCACATAGCAGGTCGAATTCCCACAACATTTAGTCAGTGCATTCCAAGAGATGAAAGCGGAAACTTTATGTATGATGCAAAAGAAAACCTGATTGTTGGGTTTGAAGCAGAAGCATACTCTGCACAGAAATCAAAAATACTGAGGTGCACACCAAATTACTTCAGTGAGATGAGTCCGCAACCAGATCATGTGTGCTGCTATAACACTTATAGCTCTATGGTGCCGGGCAGCACTGGAGCAGCATATAACAGTTATTAAAAAAATAAAAAAAATTTCAGAGGTGATTAATAATGGATGTTGGTGAAAAGAAAGGCCTTTCGTTGGTCATTCTAGGAATAGTTGCTGTCCTTGCAGTTGTTGGTCTTGTACTTTTGTTCAAATCAGCATTGACCGGCGGCTTCAGCGTCAGCTCAAACCTATACGGGTCTCAAAAAATTTATGAAGCAACTGGAAAGGCATCAAGACTAGAAGGAAATTATGTCGTTGGAGTACCTTACATATATACTCCAGAATACCCTGCAGGCAGTAAAGAGGTTCAATACGCAGGCTACTGGTGGCCTAGCCCGACATATCCAGCACTTGTTGGACATTCTGTGCCAAGGCAGACAAGCTGGCAGACAGCACCTTGCTATCCTGGCCAGGTTGCATCAAATCCTTCAATGGTAGAATGGTGGGCTGGAGACACGCCTTGCCGTATGGGCTAAAAATTTTTATTTTTTTAAAATTTAATTTTTTAAGGTGATATTATGGAAGAAAAAGGCATTTCAATTGTAATTCTGGGTGTGGTAGCAATAATTGCAGTCGTGGGGCTTGTTTTGCTGTTCAAGACAGCATTTGCAGGGGCGGGCGTCTATGCGCAGGTTAAAGACAGTGTTTATGGCGGAGGAATCCCTGTTTGGAGCGATAATTGCAAAGAACTATACGGGGAGGGATATGTTTTCGTACAGGGCTCAAGGAATTTTGACTGGACCTGCAAGCCAGGCATAAGAACAGATGTCTGGAAATGGAGAGCTCCTGGACTTGAACCGTGGTTTAATAATCCACAGCCATACGCAACAGAAGGCTGGTGCTGCCCAATAGGAGCACAATTGAATAGATGATATGGAACATAAAGAAGTTGTCTTGTTAGCCTTGATTGCGCTGATTGCAATCATAGGCTTGATTCTAATGATAAGGTTTTCCCAGACAGGCTTAGGCATGTATGGTGGCAGTCTTTATCCAGGAAAGGCTGTTGAGAAAATTGCTAAAGAGAGATTCTATGCAGGTGGAAATCCAGAAGGCGTTGTAGTTGGAGCAGGATACCGCAGGGGATACCAAGAATATATGGGAATGGATCCTTGCCCTGAGAATTATACTCAGATAGGCAAGAGCCAATACTTAAGTAAGCCTTATTATTATGGTGAGTGCATTCCTTCACAATTTCCTGAGCATTATACAGGAATAGTTTGTTGCCTGCCCAAGTTCATGCATAGGTAAGTTATTCTACAAGAATTATTGCGTAGGGAGGCATTTCTCCTTCTTTTGGTTGCTCGACATTTTTTTTGAACTTGCGCACAGTTGCTAGGATATCAATGCCCAGAAGTTCTAGAGATGGCCTGTGCTTTGCCTCAGAGCCATTTTCTGTGGTTTGGCATAGGTCGCACGGCCCGTTAATTAATGCAAGTGCTTTATAAAACCCGTTTTTTACAAGCTCTTTTTCCATTGAAATCACTGCCTCTTTAAAATTCTCTGTTTTTTTACCAATGACAAGAACTGCCCTGCTGTACTCCCTTAGGAGCTTTCTTGTCTGGTCAGAGTCAATGGAGTGGCTGCATTTGCCAGAATTATTGTATTTGTACTTAAATCCGACCCAGTCATTAACATAGATTTTAGATGTGTAGATTGGAAGTGCCTCGTCTACATCAAAGTTCTTTCCAACTGCCAGCACTATGTCCAGTTCTGCTGGCGCGCTATATCCTCCAAAACGCATTCTCATACATGCTTGAGGTTCGGTCATTTATATTTAAATATTGTTATATTGGAGAACAGATATGCTTTTATACCACTGACTTTCTCCGTTACATCATGAGTGAAGATAAAGACTTGCCAAAAAATCTTGAAGATGACGCTGTTATTATTGCTGAGAGCATAATGGCACAGAGGCGGGCGGATATGCGCTCTCCAGGAGTGTATGCTGCAACAGAGGTTTCTTTTGAAGACAAGCTTCGAAAGATGTATTTTGCAATCAAGAGAGACCTTCCATCTGATAATAATAATCTCAGGCATGCTTTGGATAGTGTAGGCACATCGCTTGAGCTTGGTCCGATGTATCGTGAGACAGTGGCAGTGCTTCTGAAAAGTGTTTATAATCAAGTAAAAATAGATGCAGTAAAGGCAAAGATTTCAGATATGTATTTTGCAATAAAAGGCGTATCGCTTGAGAAAAAAGAAAACTAAAATAATGCTGTTCCCATTTCTTTTGGTTTTTTGATTCCCATCAGCTTCAGGATGGTGGGGGCTATTTCTCCAAGTTTTCCATTTTGCAGCTTTTCTTTTCTGCCGAGAAGAATGCAGGGTACATCATTTAATGTGTGGCTTGTCTTGAATTTTCCTGTCATTTCTTCGCAGTTGCCGTGGTCTGCTGTTATGATGCAGTTTCCGCCTAAATCAAGGGTTTTTTTGGCAATCAAGCCAATGCAGGTGTCTGTTGTTTCTACTGCTTTTATTGCTGCTTTTAGGTTTCCTGTGTGCCCAACCATGTCTGGATTTGCAAAATTTACTATGATAAAATCATACTTGTTCATTCTTTTCAGCACTTCGCTTGTTATTTTACTTGCAGACATTCCTGGTGTTTTGTCATAAGTCGCAACCTTTGGGCTGGGAATTATCATTCTGTCTTCTCCTTTGAATGCTTTCTCTGTTCCACCGTTGAAGAAATAAGTCACGTGAGCATATTTTTCAGTTTCTGCAATGTGGAATTGTTTTAGTCCTTGCTTGCTCAGCACTTCTGCAAGGACATTTTTTATTTTCGGCTTTTCAAATGCAACTGGAAGATTGAAGCTTTTGTCATACTCGTACATGCATGTAAAGCTTGTTTTTTTGTTTTTGCCGAACTTTTCTTTTGCAAGAGCCAGTGTTATTTGTCTTGCCCTGTCTTCTCTGTAATTGTAGAAAATAAATCCATCTCCATCTTTAAGTCCATCATAATTGTCTATTATTGTTGGCTTTATGAATTCATCTCGTTCTCCGCGGGTGTATGCTTTTTTGACTGCTTCTTCTGGTGTTTTTGCTTTTAGCCCTTTTCCTGCGGTTATTGCTTCGTATGCTTTTTTTGTTCTATTCCATCTTTTGTCCCTGTCCATTGCGTAGTACCTTCCTATGACTGTTGCGATTTGCTCGCCGTACATTTTTTTTCTGAGCTGCTTGATGTATTCTATTGCTGATTTTTGGGGAGTGTCTCTTCCGTCTGTGAATATATGTATGTATAAGGGTAATTTGAGTTTTCTTGCAAGCTTCATCAGTGCAAACAAGTGGCTTATGTGAGAATGAACTCCTGCATCGCTTAATAGGCCCATTAAGTGAAGCTTTCCATTGTTTTTTTTGATTTTTTTCATCGCAGATAGCAGGGTTTTGTTTCTGAAGAAGCTTCCATTTGCTATTGCTTCATTTATTCTTGTGATTTCTTGCTTTATA
>JAWABT010000040.1:0-6971 GCA_038884515.1 Candidatus Woesearchaeota archaeon
TGCAAAATAAAAATTAGGCTTTGCCTCCGTAGCTTAGTAGCTATAGCGGCGGTTTCGTATAAGAACTTTGAAAAAACCGCAGGTCGAGGGTGCAACTCCCTCCGGAGGCTTATTTCTTCATAACCTTTTTAAACAAAGTCCAGCCTTTTTCTATAGATGCAAACAACACATTTTGAGAGAGCAGTATTCCTTTCTTGGTACTGCGCTAAAGGAGACTGCAAATTCTGCTACATGTCAACGCAGAAAGAAAGGATAAAAGACCCAATCAAAGCAAGAAGAACGATAGCATCAATCCTTGCAGAAGCAATTATCTGCAAGGCATGCGGGTGGAAAATAGAGTTTCTTTCAGGCGGATACCGTGCATTCAGTATACAGGAAATAAAGGAAATAGTGAAGCAAGTCAGCGAAATAATGGAAGAGAAGCAATGGCTCAATATAGGCATACTGAGCAAAAAAGAGATAGAAGAGCTTCTGCCTTACACAAAAGGAATATGCGGAACCATAGAATGCATCAACCCAAAGCTGCAGAAGGAATTATGCCCAAGCAAACCAATAGAAGAAACAACAAAAATGCTAAAATCCTGTAAAGAGCTCGGGCTGAAAAAAGCAATAACAATAATAATCGGGCTCGGAGAGTCATTTGAAGACATCAAACTGCTAAAAGAGTTCATAAAAGAAAATAAGATAGACAGAGTGACATTCTATGCATTAAACCCGCATCCAGGAACTCAATTCAAGCAAGGGCCAAAAACAAGTGATTACATAAAATGGATATCTGAAATAAGACAAGAATTCCCTGAAATCGAAATAGTGGCAGGCTCGTGGGTAAACAGGCTTGCAGAAATATCACACCTGCTGGACGCAGGTGCAGACAGCATAACAAAATTTCCGTCAATAAAGCTTTTTGGCACAAAATACGCGCAGCAGATTGAAGAGCAGGCAAAAAAAGCAAACAGAACCTTCAAAGGAACACTCACAAAACTTCCAGATATTGACTGGGATAAAGAAGTTGATAAGATTGATATTGATGCAAAGTTAAAACAGCAGCTAAAACAAAAACTTAACCAATATATTACTGCAATGAAAAAGAATATAAATAAGGCAAAATAAACAATCTTAGGGGGATTAAATATGATAAATAAGAAAATGATGGTATCGATATTCATAGTAGCTATAATGGTGCTAAGCACATTCGGATTTATGCTCTCATACGAAACCAGCGGAGGACAAAAACAGGAATACAACGGTCATAAGCTTATAATAACAGAGCAAGGAATAAAAGCAAAAATAAATGACAAAGATCTTTATTTCACATACTTCCCAACACAGCTTGAAGATATTAATATGACTTCAAACATCAAAGATGTATTGAAAAATATGAAAATGATTACAATAACATATAATCCTGACTCAGAATGGGCAGAAGCAATGGCAGAGATACAATACCAGGCAGAACAAACAATACCAGAATACACAGACATATACGTGGCAAGAGGTGTGACAAAAGCAAAAGAAAATGAATACACAATACCTGAAGTCACGTGCAATAACGCAACAGCAGGAGCACCGGTACTTGAACTTGCGGATGGCAATTCCACAGAAATGATACAAAAAGAAAACTGCATAATTGCAACAGCAGAGTCAGAGAACGACTTTTACAAGGTATATGAAAGAATCCTTTACACAATATTGGGTATAATGGAATGAAAGAAGAGCAAAAAGAAAGCGAAACAGAAGAAGATCCTAAGGAAACAAAAAAGATAAGGCTAGTCGCGATTGCATTCGTGATTGGATTTATAATAATCTTCTTTGCTATACTCTTTGGCCTAAAATTATTCTATCCATCACAACAGGAATACCAGACCATTGTATACCACGGCTTTGAATTCAAAAACATATCAGGAACATGGTATACACAATGGCAATCAAAAGACAAGTTAGTATCAATCGCGTTGCGTTATAATCCGCTTGAGGTACAGAATGTATCCATGGTCGGCCTTATCAGCCAGAACTTCACTAAGAGACCAATATACATAACCTTTGACCCACTCTCTGAGAGCAGAGACTTCAAGTATCTTGCACTCGCAGGAGCAGAGCTTGGTGAGAGTCTTACAAAAGCATTTGAGAAAGAAATCTATGCAGCATGTACAGTGAATGAGACAGAACCATGCCTTGACAGGCCAATCGTGACCTGCGCAGACAAAGACAAGTCTGTGATTTTCTTAAATGCATCAGGTAATGCAAGAATAATAATGCAGGGTAACTGCCTGACCTTACAAGGGGAGGGATTTGAACTCCTGCGGGCAGTTGACAAGATACTATATGTCTGGTATAAGATAATCCCAGTAAAGCTTACTGTTGTAAACCAGACAATCACCAACAAGACAAATGGTTGAGCATTACTATACTGAAAAACAGAAAAGTGCACTTAAAATAAGACAAATCCGAGCAATACTTAGAGGAAAGGAATTCATTTTCTACACAGGTTCAGGAGTTTTCTCCCTAGAAAAAATTGACATAGGCACAAAAATTCTCATTGATGAATCGATAATTGAGCCAGATGCAAAAATACTTGATCTCGGATGCGGATATGGACCTGTTGGAATAACACTAAAAAAAATCTTTCCAAAAACAAAAGTATACATGACAGAAATAAATGAAAGAGCAGTCATGCTTGCTAAGAAAAACGCAGCAATCAATAATGTAGACGTAAATATAATGCAAGGTAATTTGTACGAGCCTGTAATAAGAGAAAAATTTGACATAATTCTCGTAAACCCACCGATGGCCGCAGGAAAAAAACTCTGTTTCCAAGTGATTGAACAAGCCAAAGAACATCTTAACATAGGAGGAACACTCCAGTTAGTTGCAAGGCACCAAAAAGGCGGTAGGGAACTTGAAAAAAAAATGCAGGAAACATTCGGAAATGTAAAAGAAATAAGCAAAAAATCAGGATTCAGGATTTATCTCAGCAGAAATTAGATTTCTTTAAAGCCATCTTTTGTTAAATCAACAAGCCTGATTCCGACACCAAGCTTCAAGAGTGCAGAGAGCAGGGCCATATGTACTTTGCCATCTCCAGAGACAAAATTAACAGCAACATCACCAAAAAATTTTCCATCCAAAGCTTTTTTGATATCCTCTACCAGATCCAAAATGTCTTTTCTATCATCAATCACAACAAGCTGAGCATTTTTTGTATTGTTAAATTTCTCAAGGCCAAAAGGGTTTGTTATTAGAACAATTGATTCCCACGCTTGTGACTCGATTAGCCTTGAAACCTGCACCCAGGTTCCCTTACCAGCTCCCAGACATGCTATGAGCGAAGTCATGTAAATTTACATATATTCAGGACTTTATAAACTTATGCCACAAATTTAATATAGCCTTGAATCATAATATTATATATGTACGTTATTTATTGCTCTGAGCAGCTTGACGGCATCGCGGCAGCTGCAATAGTTTCAAGATATGCTCGCCTAAGAAATTCTGAGTATAGGATTGGAGGATTTCTGAATTACACAAACATCGAAGAAAAATTTGCAGAGATGGCCATGCTCAAAGGAGCACTTATATTCATCCTTGATTTTTCCCCAGAACAGATACAGAATATAGAAGAAAAACTTAAAGCAATATCAGCAAAAAACAGGATAGCTTACTGGAACAGCCATCACCCATACACTGCAGAAATGCTTGAAATTCTAAGAAAATATGTTCGTACTGTGGAATTTTCAGGAAAGCTAAAAAACTCGCCAAAACCAGAACTTATGGTGTGCTCAACAGAGCTTGTGGGAAACAAATTTATGCCGATGGACTCTGTCACGACAGGACTGAAAAAAATAGCACACGATATTGAGTTCTGGATAAGAAAAGATGAGCGCTCACTTAAACTAACAGACCTCATATCATCAGGATTTGATAAAAAAGAACTAATTGACTCCTTATCAAGAGGGGTGATTTGGTCAGACAGGTATGAAAAATTAAGAAAAGAATATTTTGATAAAAAACAAAAAGCATTTGCAGATCTTCTTAAAAAGCTTGAAGTGAAAACGTATCTCAATAAGAAATTCGGATTCAGCCTGGCACCAAGTATTCTAAGCACAGCAGATGCAGGGGATAAATTGCTCACAGCACATCAAGCCATCGATGTTTCTGTCATTATTTACAGAAACGGAAAAATAAGTTTTAGAAGAAGAGACGGATGTGATATTGACCTGAGCAAACTCGCAAAACTTTTTGATGGCGGCGGTCACGCTTACGCATCTGGCGGAATGATAAAAGAATTCAAAAATATTTCTTATGATAATTTTGATAAAGTTCTGTTTTTCGTCGATAGAAAACTGAAAGATTGGTTCTTAAAATAAATTTTTTTGAGTTTGCAGAAAAATATTCGTCTTAAAATATCAAAAATAAAAACATTTAAATATTAAAAGTGCCATGATTAAAATCAGAGACAAAATAAAAGAGGTGCAGTGCAATGGCCAAAAAAGGCAAGAAAAAGAAAAAATAAGTAGAACCTTTCACTGCCTCGCAAATAACGAGGCAGTTCATTTTTCTCTCATTCTCTTGTTTTTCATCGAAAACAATATAAATGTAGATTAATCTTTAACATCCTATGATATTATCATTCCGAGAAATCATTGATGTTGCCGTCATGACTGTGATAGTTGGCTACATCTTCATGGATCTCTTCAGGTTTCATAAAGAGGAAATAATAACAGGATTTGACTGGCAAGGGCTTAAGTTTGCCTGCCTTGTCACAGCACCAGCACTCATATTTCACGAGCTTTCACACAAGTTTGTTGCTCTCGCTTATGGCCTAGAGGCAACATTCCACGCAGCATATACCTGGCTAGGATTTGGAATTATCCTTAAGCTGCTGCATACAGGATTCATATTCTTTGTTCCAGCATATGTGAGCATTGGTTGTGCAACACAACCCTGTAACCTTGAACCATTAAGCATGTCTGCAATCGCTGTTGCAGGTCCTGCAGCAAACCTCTTAATATTTCTGATATGCCTACTACTGCTTAAGTATGCGAAGCTCTCGAGAACAACCAGAATCATACTTTACATAACAAAACAAATAAATCTCTTCCTTTTCATATTCAACATGCTTCCAATACCAGGATTTGATGGCTTCAAAGTATATCAAGGGTTATGGAAAGCCTTCTTCTGAATACTATTTTTTGAATGACAACAAAGCTTAAATATAACCTCAAAATTGATTTTTTATGCACCAAACAAAATTTATCATAGTGACTGGAGGAGTTCTTTCAGGCCTTGGCAAGGGGACAGCATCTGCATCAATAGGGCGGCTCATGAAGGACAGCAGGAAATTTCTCACGATAAAATGCGACGGTTACCTCAATGTTGACCCTGGAACAATGAACCCAATAGAGCACGGAGAGGTCTTTGTTCTAGAAGACGGCGGAGAGGTTGACATGGACTTCGGCCACTATGAAAGATTCGTAGGAGTGACCTGCAAGTTTGAGTGGAATATCACTTCTGGAAAAATCTTCAATAGAGTTATTGAAAAAGAACGCGAAGGAAAGTATCTCGGAAAAACAATACAGGTCTTTCCCCACATAATTAATGAAGTTAAAGAGTGGATTTACAATCTTGTTGAGAAAGAAAAGCCAGACATAACCATGATAGAGATAGGGGGTACTGTCGGGGATATTGAAAACTCTTGGTTCATAGAAGCAGTGCGGCAGCTCAAAAAAGAGGTTGGAAAAGAAAACATAATCTACATCCACCTGACATATGTGCCTTTCCTCCATTCTGTCGGAGAACCCAAAACAAAAACAGCACAGAGAGACCTAGCATTGCTAAGAGCAACAGGAATAACACCAGATATAGTTATATGCAGAAGCAAAGAAACACTGCCTGAAAAAATAAAAGAAAAAATCGCGCTTTTCGGAGACATTGATTTAAGAAACATAATCAGCGGAAAAGATATTGATTCAATATATGAAATCCCCCTTATCTTCAAGCGTGAAGGCCTGCTTGAGCTAATAAGTGAAAAATTCAATCTAAAAACGCAGGAAGACCTCTCAGAATGGGAAAAACTAGTGAACAAGATAAAAAACCCCAAGCACAAAACTACAATAGCAATATGTGGAAAATACACTGCACTAAAAGACTCCTATGCAAGCATAATAGAAGCCTTAAAGCACGCAGGGGCGCACAATGACGCAAGAATAGACCTGAAATGGATAGAGACAACAGACGTAGAGGAAGGAAAGCTAGACATAAAAGAAGCATTGAATGATGTTGACGGAGTGCTTGTGCCAGGAGGGTTTGGAAAAAGAGGTGCAGAAGGAAAAATTGCAATGATACAGTACGCAAGAGAGAACAAAATACCTTATCTAGGAATATGCTATGGTCTCCAGCTTGCAGTAATAGAATTCGCCAGAAATGTCTGCGGCCTTTCAGGAGCAAACAGCACTGAAAACGATGAAAACACAGAACACCTAGTGATTGACATTCTTCCAGAGCAGAAGACCATATGCAAAAAAGGGGGAACAATGAGGCTAGGGGCATACAAAGCAATACTGAAGCAAGGAAGTATTGTACAGCAGCTTTATGGGACAACTGAAGCATTTGAGAGGCACAGGCACAGGTATGAGGTAAATCCAGACTATCACAAGGTTCTTGAAGATAAAGGCATGGTGCTCTCAGGACTATCTGAAAATGGCAGACTGGCTGAATTCATAGAGCTAAAAGACCACCCTTATTTTGTCGCGACGCAGGCGCATAATGAGCTCACATCAAAGCTCGAAAAGCCAAATCCTTTGTTTTACGGGTTTGTTAAGGCAGCCTTAAAATTAAGAAACAAAAAGGCTTGTTTATTTTACTTATATTGATTATTCCTTTTACTTTTTTTCTTTATTATTTGGCTAATGAAGCCTTGGCTTTATATGCGTCATTGGCAAATAATGGTGCAGGCAATGCGATTGCCCAATTTT
>JAWABT010000041.1:0-6968 GCA_038884515.1 Candidatus Woesearchaeota archaeon
AAAACGAAATCACAAAATAAAGACCCAGTATGGTGAAAAATCATTTGTTTCAGAGACTTCTGAACTGCATGTTAAAACAACAAAATTTGCAGTCATGCTTAAGGAACTTGGTGTTCCTGAAGGCAATAAAACACGAAAAGAGTATTGCATTCCTGCATGGATAAAAAACAGTTCTTTATGTGTTAAAAGACAGTTCCTTGCTTCATTCTTTGGTGCAGAGCTGAGCTCGCCCGCAACGCACTCCAAAACTGGTTTTTATTCACCAATAATATCTCAGAACAAGATTGCATCGCTAAGCTCAAACGCCAGGTTATTCTTATTAGAACTTACAAATATGCTTAAAGAGTTTGGTGTTGTGGTTAATAAAATAAGTGAAAGAACCGAGTTTGTTAATCGTTTTGGAGAAAAAACTAAGAGATTTAGGCTGATAATATCTGCTGATGAGGATAATTTGTTGAAATTGTGGCGTACAATAGGATTTGAATATAATATGAAAAGAAGTTTGCTTGCGCAAATAGCAGTTCTCTATATTCTTCAAAAGAAACAAGAACATATAAAAAGGCAAAAACTTGCTCAAGATATAAAAAAATGTAAAGACATGGGTTTTGGAATAAAAGAAGTTAAAAAAGAGTATTCTTCCCTTATTAATGAAAGATTTATAGAAAGACAATATTATGAACGTGCTGGCCAAAGGATAAATTTAGATTTTATTTCATTTAAGGATTTTAAGAATCAGAAATTAAAAGAATATGTAGAATATGGTGCAATTTTTGACAACGTTACTTCCATAACTCCTTGTGGAAAAGGAGATGTTTATGATTTTACTGTCCAGGATAATCATAATTTTATTGCAAATTCTTTTATTGTCTCAAACTGTGGAGTCCGCCTCCTGCGAACAGACTGGACAGCAGATGAAGTAGAAAAGAAGCGCCAGGACTTACTGGAAATGTTCTTCAAAGAGGTTCCTGCTGGTGTTGGCAAAGGCGGGATAACTTCGATGTCAAAAGATGAATTGCTTGAAATCCTGACAAATGGCTCTGAGTGGGCTTTGAAGAATGGTTATGGGACAAAGGAGGACTTGCAGAGGACCGAGGAGAATGGTAAGATGAAAGGAGCAGACCCAAGTGCATGTTCAAAAAGAGCCCTGGCAAGAGGCCTTCCTCAGCTTGGCACTCTTGGTGCAGGAAATCATTTTCTTGAGATACAGAAGGTTGATAAAATCTATGATGAAAAAATTGCAAAAACTTTTGGTATTGAAAAAGAAGGTCAGATTACTGTTATGATTCATTGCGGCTCTCGGGGTTTAGGTCATCAGGTGGCAAGTGATTATATTAAGCTAATGGAAGACAAATATGGTTATTCTCATCTACCAGACAGGGAGCTTGTTAATGCTCCTATTAACTCAGACCTTGGCCAGCAGTATTATAAGGCAATGTGTGCCTCGATTAATTATGCTTTTTGCAATAGGCAGATGATTGCTCACTGGGTTAGGGACGTTTTCAAGAAAGTTATGGGCTCTTCAGATGGGATGAGGATGGTTTATGATGTCTGTCATAATCTTGCCAAGTTTGAGAAGCATGATGTTGATGGAAAAATGACTCAGGTTTGCGTTCACAGAAAAGGTGCAACAAGGTCTTTTGGCCCTGGAAGGGAGGAAATTCCAGAGGTTTACAGGAAGATTGGCCAGCCTGTTTTGATTCCAGGCAGCATGGGAACTGCTTCTTACTTGCTCGTTGGTACAAAGACTGCTGAGAAAATATCTTGGGGCTCAACTGCTCATGGTGCTGGCAGGATTGCTTCAAGGGCTTTTGCTTTGAAGCATTATCGCGGTGAGGAAGTTAAGAAGCATATGGAAGAGATGGGTATAAAAGTTAAGGCAGGTTCTTGGAAGGGTTTGGCAGAAGAGTGCCATAAAGTTTATAAAGACATAGATGAAGTGGCTAGAGTGTCAAGCGAGTTAGGGCTTGGAAGCAAGGTTGCGAGATTAATTCCATTTGGGGTGATGAAAGGATGAGTTTTATACTGGCTGGAAACATTGGTGGTGCAAAGACAAAACTGGCTTTGTTTGAGTATTCCAATGGCACTTTGAAGAAGAGGGTTTTTGAGAAGTATGATACTAAGCGTTTTAGTAATTTTTACATTTTGTTAAGGAATTTTCTTGAAGCGATTAATGTTAAGCCTACCGCAGCTTGTTTTGCAGCAGCAGGTCCTTGTTTTGATAATGTTTGTAAGATGACTAATGTTCCTTGGACAATTGATGCTGCAAAAATAAGCAAACTATTTGGCATTAAGAAAGTTACTGTCATCAATGATTATGTTGCTCTTGGTTTTGGTGTTGAGGTCATGCATAAGAAAGACCTTATACAGATAAAATCAGGAACACCCATTCCCTACAGCACAAAGGCAGTTATTGGTGCAGGAACCGGTCTTGGTGAGGCAATTATTGTTTGGAATGGCCATGATGATATTGTTGTTGCGTCAGAGGGCGGGCATACTGATTTTGCTGCTCGTAACGAGTATGAGTTCAAGCTAAAGATGTATATTAAGAAAAGGACTGGCTGGATGGATTATGAGTCTCTTGTTTCAAAAGGCGGCTTGTATAATATTTATTGTTTCTTGATCGAGTCAGGGGAGTTTAAGGAAAATCCTAAGGTTAGGGAGCGGTTGAATAAGTTTGAGAGGCATGAGGTTATTGCAGAGGAGGCTTTGAAAGGTAAAGATCCTGCTTGCAAGAAAGCAGTTGATATGTTTGTTTCTTTTTATGCTGCAGAGGCAGGTAATCTTGCTTTGAAATCAAAAGCAATTGGCGGAGTTTTCCTTATGGGTTCGTTGACAAGATTGCTTGTTAAGAAGCTGAAGTCGCCTATTTTTGCAAGGTCTTTTGAGGATAAGTCAAAGATGGGGCCTTTGCTTAAGCAGATTCCTGTTTATGCTGTGATGAATGAAGAAGCAGGGCTTTTAGGTGCCGCCAACTTGGCGAGTAAGTTTTAATTATAACTCTATTATTTTTCCTTTTTTTCCTACGTTTATTACAGTTGTTTTTCCTATTTTTTCTTCTATGCCTTCTGCTTCATGCACGTGCCCGCATATGAGTATGTCTGGCTTGAATTCGTCTATTGCTTTTTTTAGGCCTGTGCTTCCTGGCATTGGTATTATTCCTGCTGTTTTTGAGAATTTTTCTATCATGCTTTCTGATGGGTGTATGTGTGTTACCATTATTTTTTTCTGGGATTTCTTTACTCTTTCAAATCCTGCTTTGAGGGCATAGAACATTTCTTTTTCATTGAACTGCGTGATTCCCATGTTGGCTCCGCCAAAGCCAAAGATGCCTACATTTCCTGCTTGCATTGAGTAAGAATGTATGTTTGTGAAGCCGTATTGTTCTGCAAGTGATTGTGTTGTTGATGGCAGCTCGTGGTTTCCTGGCAGTATTAGGACTTTTTGTTTTTTTTCTTTGAATATTCCAAGTATTCCTTCTATGTCTCCTTCCTCTACAAGGTCTCCGTTTAGTATGACCAGGTCTACTTTTTCTTTTTCTGCCTGTTCTGCCAGTTCTTTGGCTATTTTCTTGTCTCCATGGAGATCGCCTGCTGCAAGTATCTTCATTTTTATGCAACCTCTGCTAATAATATTTTCATTGTAAGAAAAAAATTTATCTTGGTATTATTCCTCTTTTTCTTGCGAGGTCTACGATTGTGCTTGGCCTTCCTTTTTTTTCTCCTTCGTAGATTATGAAGTCCATTTTTTTCTTGACATTTATGTCAAGGTCGTCAAGTGATGTCATGAAGTTTTTGCCTGTTATGTTTGCTGATGTTGTGATTATTGGCTTGTTTAGTTCGTTTGTTATCTCGCTTATCCAGTGGTCAGGCCTTCTTATTCCTATTGTGTTATCTCCTGTTGGGTTAACGCTTTTTGCTACCGCATTAGGATTTTTTAGTTTTAATATGATTGTGTACGGCCCCGGCAGTTTTGCAAGCCAGTCCTCTGCTTCTTTGTCAACTATACAGTTTGCCCTAACCCAGTCTCTTGAGGGGGCAATAACGTTGAAAGGCAGGTCTTTTCTTTGTTTTGTGTCTCTTATTCTTTTTACTGCTTCTTCGTTTGTTGCATCGCACCCGATACCGTATATTGTGTCTGTTGGGTGTATGAATACAGCTCCCTCGTCTATCTGCTTCAATATTTTGCTTTTATTTGTATTATAATCGTCTTTATTTATTATTCTCATTATGTGTTTTATGAATAGAACAGGGTTTAAAAAGCTTGCTATCAAATTTTGGGAAAATTTGATTAAAATGCGCTCTTTGCTTGTGCTCAAGAAGTATTTTATTAGCTGTTTTTTTTGGCGAGAAAATAGGGGCTACTCTTCTCTCGCACTCGCAATGTCGCGCAGAAATAGGCTCGCAACAAAGCGGCTCGCGTTAAATTGGTGGCTAAACAATCCACACTATGCATTTGTCTCTGTTCGTAGCACCCAAAATAAGGTTTTAGAAATAGTAAAATAAATAAAAAAATTAAGAAGCCAGATAACCAGCCATGAATGCCAGTTCTTCTTTTGAGATTGAGTCATCATCAAGCAGCATTTCAATGTCTTTTTCGCTGTAGATATCATTCTCCTGAAGCATGTCTTCAAAGTATAGTTCTTCTATGCTTTTTTCCTGCTCCTGCTTTTGCTTTATTTTCATAAGCAGTTTCAGGTCTTCTTTGTCTATCTCAAAATTTTCTTCTTGTTTTTGTTTTGCTTTCATTCTCCTCACCTCTTTTTACAGCCGTACGTAAAGCCTACACCTGTCTGTTCTGGGGGCTGAAAGTGATTTTATCTGTTCAAAAAACAGCTTTTGTATTGTTTTGTTGCTCAAATCAATCATTAATCATCACCTCGTTTTAAGACGATAAAGAACTAAATGGTTGAATTCCTTTAAATACGTCACGCGAGGATGTCCAGTGTCCAGTGAACTTTTTGGTATAATCCCTGATTTTAGAACTCAGTCAATTTCTTAGTATAGCTTACAATCGTTGTGTTTCCTTCTTTTCCGCATATTTTGTCTGTTGTTATGAATTTTCCTTCGCTTAGCTTTTCTATTCTTCTCTGGAATGTTTTGTAGCTTCCCATCCCGTTTTTTTCTTTGTATATGTTATACAAATCTCCTATCTTCTGCCCAGAGTTTTCTTTCACAACAGAAAGGACTAACCGCGTGTCATCTTCTAGTTCAGCTGAATTCTTTATCTTGAAATCACTTATTTTTGATATTGCTTTTTCTGCGTGTTCTGGGAGTATTTTTTTTGAGCTGTTTTCTTCTGCTATTCTTCCTGCTTCTTTTAATAAATAGAGTCCTGCTCTTATGTCTTTTAGTTCAGTTGTTTTGTCTGCAATCATTTCAAATGCTTTGCTGTCCCACACTCCTGGAACAAATGCGTAGCTTATTCTTTGTTTTAATATTTCTGCTGTTTCTGTCCTGTTGTATTGTGCGAATTCTATTGTTTCTGGCAGTAGTCTTGATTTTATCCTGTCTTCTAGCTGGTCAAGCCATTCTTTGTAATTGGTGATTAAAAAAACGCTTTTTTTGTATACATCATTCAGTATTGTGTAGAGAAAGTCATAATCTTCTGCTTTGTCTATTTCATCAAATGCAAGCACAACTGAGTTCTTATTGAGTAGTCCTTGTATTACTTTGAACAGTTCTTCTGTGTTTTTGTTTTGTGTGAATCTGTATCCGAGCTGTTCGCATATCTCTATTGCTATTTTGTATGTTGTGTTTTTCTGCCAGCAATTGATGTATATTGGTATTACCTCTTCTGTTGTATCTTCCAGGTCTCTGAATACCCACCGCATTGCAGCTGTCTTTCCAACACCAGGGGCTCCATAGATAAAGAGGTTTCTTCCATTTCTGTCTTGGAGTAATGGCTTTATGCATGTTGCTATGTGCCTTTGCTGGTTCTCCCTGTATGGCAATAGCTTTGGCACAAATTCAGTATCTAGTGCATCTTCGTTCTTGAAGAGCGATTCTCCTTCCCCCAGCATTCCCTCGAATAAACCCATAATATTCACGATGAATAAAGAATATATAAAGGTTACTAAACTGAAAAACTAAATGTATTGGTAATAGAAGCAACTCCAATCTCCGTTTCGATACTTCTTCTCAATCTTGCTGATCTTGCTCATGTCCAGATTTATTGCATTGATTGCATTCAGAAGTTCAGGATTGTTCTTATTTGCTTCCAGTTTTTCATAGCACTGTGACAAATCAGGTGTGATATCGCACTCAGTGCATTTTATGTAAAAGTACTTGAAGTACTTGAAATTGATTTTGCTTGCTAATGGGTTAGCAGCCTTAGAAAGTTCCTCTAGGTTCTCAGCTGTTGCATTGCCTTCCATTTCTTTTGCATTAATTTTGACAGGGTCTTCACTTATAGAGCTGCTGCCCCAGAAAAACAGTATGTAAGCAGTGCCGGCAATAACAGTCAATGCAAGAACCACCATAAAACTGCAGGTAATAATTTGCTATTCATAACTACTCTGGAATAACAACAACTATAAAAAACTTACGCTTGTGTGTTGCTTTGATGCATGGTTAAAGAGAATTTAATGACTTGTACTACTCAAATATGCATTTTTCTCTGTGCCCCTGGCACCAAAGGACTGTAGATATTATTTATTTTAGGCAAATTATTTAAATGCGGGTATATTCTTGAGCGAATATGGAAAAGCATAGAACTGATTTTTTTTGACATTTTTAGCAATTCTTTTAGCTTATGTTTTGGGCAAATTTTATGATAATCTTTTTTTATACTTTATCCCTGATGCAACTCCCTTTTATTGGATGATCAGTTCAATTGTGTGGGTATTTATTTTTATTTATATTATATACTGGCTATTATACCATGATAAGAAAGATTTCCTGAAATTAAGATAATTATTAGGTTTCTTTGAATTTAACTAACAAATTTGTATTTTTTATTTAAAAGATCTC